>DASXHQ010000006.1:0-47774 GCA_036488415.1 Rhizomicrobium sp. | reverse complement strand
CCCGGCGCGCCGCCACGCCTATCCTCAATATTGTGGGCGACCACGCGACCTATCATGCGCAATATGATGCCCCCCTCGCCTCCGACATTGCAGGTTTCGCGCGGCCTGTATCGGGATGGGTACATTCATCGACCAGCGCGCTGACGGTCGCCGCCGATGGCGCGCGCGCGGTCGCTGCGACATTCGAACCGCCGGGCCAGATCGCGACCCTGATCCTTCCGGCCGACACCGCTTGGAATGCAGCCGACGGACCCGCGCCTGCACTGCCCCGCCCGGTTCCGGCGGCGGTATCCGATGCCGCCGTTGCGCGCGTGGCTGCGGCGCTCACATCCGGCAAACGCAGCGCCATCCTGATGCGCGGCGCGATGTTGCAGGAGCGTGGTCTTGCAGCCGCCGGCCGCATTACAGCCAAAACCGGCGCGTGCCTTCTGGCCGACACCTTTGCCCCGCGTACTCAGCGTGGCGCTGGTCGCGTGATCATCCGGCGCATACCCTATTTTGCTGAGCAAATCGTCGAATGCCTGAACGTTTTCGACCAACTCATTCTAGTTGGCGCCAAGCCGCCAATCTCGTTCTTCGCCTATCCCGGCAAGCCGAGCTGGTGCACGCCGGAAACGGCAGATATCCATTATCTTGCGCATCCACATGAAGATGGCGTTGCTGCGCTGGAAGCGTTGGCCGACGCGCTTGGCGCACCGAAGGTGCCTGTCGGCGTCGCTGAATTCAAACGACCAGACAAAGCTGTCCCGAAACTGAATCAATACACGATCGGCGCGGCTATCGCGCGCCACCTTCCGCAAGGGGCAATCATCTCCGACGAGGCCGGCACAAACGGCATTGGCCCATTTGCCGCCACCGAAACGGCAGCACCACATGATTATCTGCGCCTCACTGGCGGAGCGATCGGTCAAGGCGTGCCGGCCGGAACGGGTGCGGCTATCGCCTGCCCTGACCGCAAGGTGTTGTGCCTACAAGGCGACGGCGGTGCGATGTACACGCTGCAAGCGTTGTGGACACAGGCACGCGAAAAGCTCGACGTCACTACCGTGATCTTCGCCAACCGTTCCTACGGCATTCTCAATATCGAGCTTGCGCGGGTAGGCGCAGAAAATCCCGGCCCAACCGCACTCGCGATGCTCGACCTTCACAATCCCGAGCTGAACTGGGTGAACTTGGCCCATGGTATGGGCGTCGAGGCTGCACGCGCCGAAACAATCGAAGCGTTCGAGTCGCAGTTCGCCGCGGCGATGGTCGCGCGTGGCCCTCGTCTGATCGAAGTGATGCTTTAGTCGCTATAGCCGAAATTGAGCGGCGGCTTCATCTTGCGGCCGATTTTCGTGCTACTAGACTGGCGCATTGAAACGACCTTGTTCGACACGAAGCTTGCGAGACTACGACCAGGCCAAAGCCGCGTCTTGCGGCGCACGAACCAGGTTTCGGTGCTCTGAGTTTTGAGACCCAGTGTCAGCTCGGCCAGCGTGCGGCCATTATGCGTTCCGATCGGAATACCGTGCCCCCAGCAGCCGCAGGCATAGACAATGCGCGGGTCCGACGCAAAGCCGACATGAGGAATGAAATCGGCGGTGGTCGAGATCGGCCCACCCCAGCTTTGAACCGTGCGCACATCCTTGAGCGCTGGGAAAAACTGGCCAAGATGATGGTGCCCTTCTGCCTGAAAGCGCCAGCTGATCTCCGGAGATAGCGCCTTGTGCGGCGGCGAGTTCGCATAATAGCCGCCAACATAAAGAATCCGCCCATCGCGCGTCGGCGCGAAGGAGTAGAAAATATCCGACATCAGATTGACGCCGCAACGCCGTGGCCAGCGCACACCCTCCCACTGGCTCGGTGTAAGGGGTTCAGTCACATTGCCATGCACGAGCAACGGGCTTTGCATCCGCACATTGTCGATTCCATCCAACCCGTCCAAGGTATGGGTGTAGGCATTTGTCGCCAGAATCAGCTTTTCGCAGCGCACTGAGCCGCCGCCGGTTTTGAGGATGATCGACCGCGGCGTGCGTTCTATTCGCGCCACTGGGCTGTTTTCGAAGATGCGCGCTCCGCGCTGGATCGCCGCACGCTTGATGCCGCGCATCAGCTTGAGCGGATTGAACATGCCCCCGCGTGGATCCAACAGCGCGGCACCAAGATAGGGGCTATCGAACTCGCTCGCCATGTCTGCGCCCGACACATAGGTCATGTAATCGACTTGGCCGATCTTCTTGATGAACGCCATATAGGCCCGCAGCTTCTTTTCACCTTCCACACGGAGCGAGGTTTGCAAATAACCTGTCGGAGCGTAGTCGCAATCGATGCTTTCCTCGGTTAGGAGAGCCTCGATCATGCGGATGCCTTCGTGAACATAGCGCCAGGCTGTGCCCATGTTCTCCGCACCGTAGTGGCGTATTTGTTGGCCAAAATCACCATGACCGAACGCGACGATGAGCTGACCGGCATTGCGTCCGCTTGCCCCGAAGCCGGCTACTTCCGCCTCCAGCAGCGCCACTTCTATGGTTGGATCGATCTTCCTCAGATGATACGCGCTGGAAAGTCCATTGATTCCACCACCGACAACGCACACGTCGACCTGAATATCACCCTTGAGGGGTCGCTCAGGCATATAGCTATCAGCCGTTTCGAACCAGTGCGAACGACTACGATGAAAGGTAGCGTGGTTTGCTGTTGCGGCGCTCGGCGGCGAACCGCCACCATCGTCCTGTTTGGGCGGCATGCCGGATACCAATGAATCTGGATAGTTCAATCTCGGATCCTCAGCTATCCGCAGCAGCGAACGGATTGTCGTTGTCGATGCGGCGATAGGGATTGGTGCCGTCCCATTGCTGAACCGCCTTCTGGATTAGGCCCCGCCGCCGCTTGTGCACCTCCCGCACCTTGATGAATTCGATGAGGCCACCATTGTGAAGGTCGGTGTCGAGATAAATCGTCTCCACGCCCTTGTCGTCCAGGCTATATTGGATCACCTTCGCTCCGTTGCGCTTCAATCCGCTGGACGCGGCATCGAGATCGTCGGTGTATCGCGCCATGTGAACGAGACCGTTAGGCGCCGTTTTCTTCAGTGTGGTGTAAACAGACGGTGTGTCGTTGTGCTGAAAGATCAGTTCGATCTGCAGAGAACCAACATAGGAAAATGCCAAACCTAGATCGACGTCACTATCCTTGTCGAAATAGGTGAACTTGTCATAAGGCACATGCTCCATCACGAAGAACGGTCCCACCCCGCACCGGTTCGCCCAGAAGTTCACGGCTTCCCTGAGATCGTCAACAACGAAGCCCACCTGATCGATTTTTCCGATCGCGTTGATGACTGGAATTTTCATATCCATCTTAGTGGTTTCCGGAATCCGCCCGCTTTTCGCGTATCCCGGCATTGAATTTCCTGAAGAAAGCTCGGCGCGCGGAAATGAAACCCGCGCGCCGGCAGTTGCAGCATTCGGGGAGTTCAGAAGTCCATGCTGCCTGTGATGCCGAAATTGCGGCGCTGATTGATGTAGAGGATATCCGAGCCTAAGCCACTTCCGTTCTGGATCTCGTCATTGACGATCGGACGCACTACATCGAACACATTATTGGCAAAGACCGAAACGGTGTACCTGCTGTCCGGCATTGTCCAGTTAACCCGCGCATCAAAGGTCGTGAAGCCACCCAGCCGCTTGCGGAATGTGCCCTGCATGTGATCGTCGTTCTCCTTCTCCGTGTAGTAATGACCGGTGTAGGAATAATCGATCTCCGGCGTAATCGTGCCAAAGGACCCGTGGAAGTCGTAGCTTATCGAACCGTTCGAGCTGTAATCTTCCGCGAACGGGAGCCAGTTTCCGATCAACCGGTGTTCAAGTATATCGCCGGCCGGATCGAGACCGCCACTGTCAGTCACACCGGTGATTTTCGCATTCGTCGATCCGAAGTTCAGGGTGAGGAGCATGTCGTCCACCGGTATAGCGCTGATTTCCAGTTCTGCGCCGTAGCTCCGTGCCTTCTTCAAATTCGAGAGGATCTGTGCGCAAGGCGACAAGCCGGACTGGTTGCAGACCAACTGGTTGGTCTGGAAATCGCGATAATCGTAGTAGAACATATCGGCATTGACCCGCAGACGGTGGCTGAACCAGTCACTCTTCAAGCCACCTTCATAGTCGATGATGTTCTCTGGCTTTGTGACCGCCATTGTAGCAGTGCTGTCTGCTCCGGGCTCAAAACCACCCGCCTTGAACCCCTTCTTCACGGTCACGTAGACCATGCGCTGGTCATCAATCTGGTAGTCCGCGCCGAAATCCCACGTTATAGCGTCGAACTTCGCGTGCTGGCGGCCACTTGAGAACGGTGCGATGTAATAGACATTCCCAGTTTTTACTGCCGCGAGATAGGCATTGCCTTCTGCCGTCGGTCCCGAGCCGGGGATTTGGAAAATGTCCGGCGTGGCGAAGTCGATGCCGATGTGGCGCGTCTCATAATTGTAGCGCGCTGCAGCGGTCAGGCGAACCTTACCAATCTGATAGGTCGTATGCAGATAAGCTGCT
Source organism: Rhizomicrobium sp. (assembly GCA_036488415.1). GTDB lineage: Bacteria > Pseudomonadota > Alphaproteobacteria > Micropepsales > Micropepsaceae > Rhizomicrobium. The sequence continues at coordinate 43,245 of DASXHQ010000006.1, read as the reverse complement.
GCTGCGTCTACACGCTGCTGGTTACCGCGTCCGACCGCGTATCCGTAAAGCGTGCTGGGAGTAACGGCCAGCGTGCTCTTTCCGTTTTCGGAGACAAAGCTGTTGCCGGCAAGACCCAGGAAATCAGGAGAGATCGGACTTAGCGGATTGAAGCCCGGCGCGGTATAGTCGATCGCAAAGCCCGAAAGGCCGTAATCGTTCCGAACATCGGTGGTTTCCTGTAGATAGAAGGCACCCAAAATCCACTTGAACGCCGAATCGCCGTTAGAGGTTAGCCTCGCTTCCTCGCTCCACTGCTTGGTTGCCATGTGGTCAAGCTCATAAACCATGTCGAGATTGGGAGTCTGGTTGTTATCGAGCGACACAAAGCTGCGCACGTCCACGTTCGCCGAAGTCGAGGTCAGTGTGGCAAAACCAAAATCGTGCGTCAGGTCGATCGAATAGATCTGGTGATCCAGCGTTTCAATCGGTTCCAAACCCGATGTTTGACACTTAAATTTGTTGGCTTCCGTGCACGGATTGACGAAGCCAATCGCCTGCTGCGCGGTTTGCTGGAAGCCATCGCCGCCATACGCCTGTGCGATGCCCATAAATGCCCAGGCTGGATTGTCATGACCGGTGTAATATTGGGCGCGGAACCGCACCATCGTCGCGTCATCCAAATGGACGTCGACAGCGCCGCGAAAGCCGAACCGGTCCTGTGTGCCGATCTTCTCAGCGCGGGTGATGTTGGTTACGTCGCCATCGCGATTGTCAGTCAGGATGGCAAGGCGCGCATCTACTCCATCCGTAATTGGGCCACTGATCGCGCCTTCGATCCGTCGCTTGTTGAAACTGCCATACGTCGCCTGAACATAACCTTCGAAGTCATCGGTCGGCGCTGCGGAGAAATATTGAAACGCACCGCCCGTGGAATTGCGGCCGAACAACGTGCCCTGGGGACCGCGCAGCACCTCGATATGATCCTCGTCGAAGAACGGCAGCGCTTGGCCGATCAAGCTATTGATCACGACGTTATCCGAATAGACCATGATCGAAGAGTTGAACTGCGGGTTAAAGTCCGCGTTTGACACGCCGCGAATACCAGTTCGGGGTGTGGTGAGACCAAAGAAATTATCGGTCTGCACGTTTGCGACAAAGCGGCCAACATCGAAGCTATTCGCAAACTTTTCCTGAATGTCCTTGCGGCCGAACGCAACAATCGAGTCGGGTACTTTCTGCGCGTTTTCTTCGCGGCGCTCGGCCGTAACCGTGACCTGCTCGATTTGTTGCGGTGAGCTCGACGGCTCCTGCGCGTTGGCATCAATGATGCTCAGCAGCGATAGGACTGATACCGACGCGGCCAGCGCCACCTTCCGTAAAAGAATCTGCCTTTCCATGTATTCCCCCTTTTAACCGGCGCTTCAGGCCAGCATCCCGCCGCCTGCCCGCCTCAAGCCAGCAACAATCAGATTTTAATCAGATATGGTCAAGCGATTTTTCGAATTTATATCAGGTTTTTGATATTAGGTGCTGCTGGCGGCGATTTTTTCAGCCACACGCAGGGCGTTGGCCGCAATAGTGAGCGAGGGGTTGGTGCCTGCGCTTGAGGGAAAGAATGAGCTGTCCACAACGTAGAGATTGTCGAGGTCGTGGGCACGGTTGTTGCGATCGAGAACACTGGTGGTCGGATCGACGCCAAAGCGGCAGGTGCCACACATATGACCAAGTGCCCGGTTGCGCTCCGCGAGCTTGAGCATGTGGAACCGGTGTGGTGCGAGAAGTTCTGCAATTTTGCCGCGGAATTGCGCAATCCGTGCGCGGTCGTAGGGGTGGATGCGGTAGTTGAAGGTGATTGCCTTTCCATCCGGTGCCAGCCCAATTCGATTGTCGCGATACGGCAGGTCTTCCATAATGGAGGCGAGAACCAGCGAACCGGAGAGCATCCGGCGAAACCCAAATTCCACGAAGGGCAGAAGCGCGGGAAACGCCGCGCCCAGAAGGCTGGATTTCTTACGCAAGTCCTCGCGCAATCCCATAGCCAGGTTGCGCACCGGCGGAAGCCGACCGTTGGATTGCAGCGTGCCGTATTTGGCACCACTCGTGAAATATAGATCGTTAAGAGCAATCTGCTTCACCAGCGCATCGGGAGCTGGGCGCGTTTTGGGATAGACGATGTAATAGTCGAGAAAGTGGCGCATAAGGTTACGCCCAACCTCACCCGAACGGTTGGCGAGCCCTTCGGGCCGGTCCACTCCGCCCGAGCGCAGGAGAATTGCTGCGGTGTGAATTGCGCCAGCACCTAGCACGACGGTGCGGGCCCTCAGCGTGACAGGCTCGCCGTTCCAGCGGCAGTGAACGGCCTCTACACGGCTGGCGCCTGCTTCGAGACTTTCGACGTCGCATTTGTCAATGAGAATGGCGCCGTGATCGCGCACTGCCGGCTCAACGCAGATATTCGCGCTGTCACCCTTGCAACGCAGCTTGCAGATGAAGCCGATGCATTCTTTACAGCCCGGCTTATAATCGCATGCCATCGGTAAATAGTAAGGGTTCAGGCCCTTGGCGCGGAACCGTTCGACAAGCTCAGCATTGCCGGCGCTGAAGGGCGGCGGCACACGGATGCCGCGTTCTTCGCCGACCGGGCGCAGGGGATCGGGCGTTGCCCGCACACGATAGAGTTCTTCGGCTTTTGTGTAATAGGGCGCGATATCTTCAAGCGCGATCGGCCAAGCGTCCGGAAGGTTCGCCTCTGGCGCATCGGCAAAAAAGCGGCGCGGCGTGAAATCCCCGGGAAAGAAGCGTTCCAGCGCCATGCCGTAGAGGGCGCTGCTGCCACCGGTTCCGGTGCCAAGCGTTGGCGTGAAGGCCTTGCCGCTGCCGTCAGACATGTCGCGGATACGTTCGTAGGAGCGGCCCGCACGCCGCAAATAGGAATCCAGCGGCACGGTCCCGCCCTCGCGAAAAAAATAGGATTCCGCCCAATCGTCTTCTAAGAAGTGGCCGTCATGTCCAAGGTGGGACGGCCCCTTTTCGCAGAACAGCACGCTCTTGCCGGCCTTGGCGAGCGCATAACCCAGCGTCGCCCCGCCGATGCCGGTGCCTACTACGATAACATCCCAGATGCGTGATATGATCTGATCGCGTTCCACTCTGGTCACCGTACTTTCCTGCATCAGATCTGGGCATCCGCTCGTGCGAGGATCTGGTCCACCGCAAGACGGACTTCCGGCTCGTCGAGCAGTGGTGGATGGCCCCGACCTTTGACCACGGCAAGAACGATGTCCGGATTTTCGAGCTTCATTTTTTCCGCGACCTCGGCGGTGAGATAGTCGGAGAATTCGCCACGCAGCACAGCGGTAGGAATCGCGCGGGCGGCACGCACTGCGTCCCAGAAGGTCGGTCGTTCCTTGCGCAGCGCAGCGGTGGCCACATTGGTCAGCTGGTCGAAATCGCGCGTGTAATTACCTCCGTCTGTTTTGCGATAGGCGCGCAACATCAGGCGCGCCCATCCCTCGTGCGACAAATCGGGAAAGAAGGCTTCGTTTTGCGCCCTCACGCGCGCCACCGCATCCTCAAAACTGAACTCGTCGGATCCGCCATGGCCCGACATGCGCTTGCTTGCCGCTTCGGCCTTCTCCGGTCCGACATCATTTATGATGATGCCAGCGATGCGTTCGAGCCTCAGCTTCGCCATTTCGAGCGCCATCAGACCACCAAGGGTGGTGCCGAACACCACGACGCGGCTGATGCCCAGCACATCAAGAAGCCGCCACATGTCATCGACCAGAAGATCGAACGCGTATTGATCTGCCGATTTGGCGTAGTCGGAGCGGCCCCGTCCACGTAAGTCTGGCGCGATCACGCTGCGCGATGCCGCCATATAGGGCGCAATATCCTCATAATCGCGGCTGTTGCGCCAAAATCCGGGCAGGCATAGCACTGGTGTTCCCATTTTCTTTCCGGTCGCGCCGGGACCGGGATAGAACCGGTAATAGAGCGATATCCGCTCCCCAACCGGAAAGCGCCGTTCCTCAAACTCCGCCTCTGCCATCGCACCTTCTTTCCCATCTACGCGCATCGCCGTGCCCGCAACGCCGCTTCTCGCGGTTAGCCTATGCGGGAAAAGCTGATATAAATCAACTTATGTATTAAAAATTAGTCGAATGGACCGTCGATATCACACGCGATCGGCATCAGGCTGCGTTATACGAAGCGTCAACAGTACGGTGCGGGGCGATCTGGGCGTCTGCGCGCACCAACGGCAGCGACTCGGGAAGCACGCTGCGCAGATAGGCGATCTGGACGCGAACCGTCTCCTCAAACGCTTCGTCGTCGATCCACCCGTTGAGGAGATAAGCACGGGACCACAAAGCATCCACGATCTCCGAGATGATCACAAATTTCTGCTCAAGCCCCGGAATGTCCGGCACCAGAAAAACGCTGCGCAGATTTTCGAGCAGCGAGCGACCGATCACGTCGTTGGCGCGCATGTTTGCAAGCCGGGATTCGCGGTGCAGTAGCGGACCCAGAAGAACCTCGCAAATATGCCGGTTGGCATTGAAATGACTGCGCGTTTTCTCGGCTACGATGCGTATCCACTCCTGCCAGGTGGCATTGCGCATCTTGGCAAGCTGTCTTTGAGCCTCCACCACGCCGCCAGATGATTGCTGATTGTAGAGCTTGCTGATCTCGATACGCACCGCCGCCATAGTTGGAAACAGATAGTGCACGGATGCCGGAGAAATTCGGGCTTTGCGGGCGATGTCGTAAAAGCTGATGTCCTCGATATTCGCTGTCTGCAGCAACTCTTCTGTCGCTGCCAGAATCGTGTCGAATCGGCGCTGGCTGCGCTCCTGCGTGGGATGGCGCGCCTTGTGGTCGATCACATCAGAGCGACCCTTGCGCATGGATGACTTGGGGCGAACCGTGAAATTGGATCGCGACTTCGACTTTGGCGCCTTTGATTTTGGCCCCTTCGTCTTCTTCCTACCTGCGACTTTCATACCGGCCTTCACATTTTGCGGAAACAGCGATTGCTTCAGAGCCGGCGGCGACCGGCGGGTTCCCAATTAACATCAATAATTTCGCTGTTTGACCGATATGTCCACCCCGGAGAACCGGTTGGGCTATCGTAGGACCGTAAAAGGCACAGCACCGGCTAGCAGCGCACACCTTAGTCTTTATAGCTCGGATCGAGCCTGTCGAGCTTGCGCAGCATTCCGGGCCACGGATTGTTTCCCTGCGCGCGCGTGATCTCGGCCGGGAAACCTGCGAGAATCGATTCCGGAAGGTGGATCAATTCCTCGCTTCTGCCCGCCAAGAGTTGTACGAGGCATGCTTTGTTGAGCCCGTGCATGCGCTGGAAGGCTTGGCGCGCAGTACGGCCAACGGTGAGCAGGCCGTGATTGTGCAGGATCAGCCTGTTGGCGTCGCCTAACGATTTCTGCAGCCCAACAATCCGGTCTTCGTAGGTCTCCACGCCGTCATAGTCGTGATAGGCAATCTTGTCGGCAATGACGAAACCAGCGCCCTGCGAAACGGGTTGCAGCTTCTCCTTTCGCGCCGACAGCGCGATGCCATAGGTATCGTGGGTGTGGATAACGAAATTCGCATCCTCCCGTGCTGCATGCACCGCCTTCATCGGGTACCAGCCCCCCAGCGTGATCTCGAAGGGCGTCTCGGAGAGGACCTCGCCTTCCAGCGTGATCTTGATAAGCGAGGAGGCCGTGATTTCCTCGAATAGGAAGCCCATGGGATTGAAAAGGTAGTGGGGTTTGCCCGGTACGCGCGCCGAACAATGAGTAATGGAAAGATCGTCCCATCCCATTAGCGGCACGAGCCTGTAAAGCGCGGCCAATTCGACGCGGGCGCGCCACTCCTCATCGCTGACTTTGCCCCTTAGCGAAGGATATTCGGTGTCACCCAGTCTCATTTGTGCCTCCACGATTCGATTTGAAAATCAGCGTTTTGGGGGCGCATAGGGATTCTTGCCGTTCCAATCCTGGGCGGCGCGTTTCATCCTCGCAAACGAGGCACGGAGCCCGTCGCTTGTCTGAATCAGCTCTAGCATGCTCCCCAGAGACCGTTCTGATTCGAAATATATTGTTTCACTTCCCGTAGCCGAGATGCCGTGTTGGACTGCATCGATACCGAGCGCCTTCAATTGGACAGTGTCGGCGACAAGATCATCTGACAGTGCGCCCATGTGCTGCACGCCAGTGCCCTTGCGCGCGAGAAATTCGCGATAGACGCTGGGTGCATCATTGTGCTGCTGCACAAGCTCAATCTGCAGATCGCCGGTAAAAGCGAAAGCTAGGCTGACATCAGCCGCACTCGGCTTGCCGCGGAACATCAGTTGCCGGTACTTCACATGCTCATAGACGAAGAACGGCCCCACCAAGAGATCGCGGGCCCATTTCGCAATTGCGTCATGCAGATCATCCACGACGTAGGCGATCTGCATGATTGCTCCCAACCGCTGCGGCTGCATGCTCTCTTCCCATTGTTTGTCGCTCACCGGCGCCGTGGGCCGGTCCGCGGACCCGCCCAGTCCGCTGTGACGCTAACGCCATAATCTGGGATAAATCAAGTTTCTTCGGGTCGCAGTGGCCGCTGCATCTATTGTCATCTCCGCACGGCAATGATATTTTCAGATTTATATCAAGTTTTGGTTCTCCGGGGCGGGACGGAGAACCCAGTCTTCCGCGGTCGGCACCCGTCGCCGACAACCAGATGAAAAATCGCGGTGACGGATTGATGCAAACCAAGAAACCTGAACGACTGGTCAACTACCCACTCTACACCGTGGGCGATCTGGGATCGGGCATCTATTCCGTCATCCCCAGCATCCTGCTGATGTATTACATGACCAACGTACTGGGCATTCCGGTGGCGCTGGCCACGATGGCGGCGTTTGTTCCCAAGATCGTCGATCTCATATCCAATCCGATCATCGGCGGACTATCGGACCGCGCCTCGACGCGGCTTGGCCGTCGCCGGCCCTATATGCTAGCGGGTTCGCTCACCATTCTGCCGACCTTCGCGCTGATCTGGATGTCGCCCTTCACCGATCCGGAAAGCTCGTCCTATTTCGTGCTTGTGATGTTCAGCATCTGCACGATTTCATTCTCCTGCTTTCTCATTCCTTTCTTCGCCTTGAATGCCGAACTGCCGCGCGACTACCACGATCGGACCGCGCTCAACTCCTATCGGACCGCTTATACGATGATCGGTGCCGTTCTGGCGGGAGCAGGCGCACCACTGGTGGTGCAGTTCGTAGGCGGCGGGCGTAACGGTTACATGGCGATGGGGCTCGGCATGGGTGCGATCATGGCGATCGTGACCTTCGTTTCGTTCATTTCGGCGCGCGAGCCTGCCCGGCACGAAGACGAGAAAATCCCGACCCTTCGCCAGACGCTGGATGCGATCACCGGCAACAAGCCTTATATCTACCTGTTCACTGCCTACTTCATTCACATCACCTCGGTCGGCCTTTTCGGCGCGGTGCTGGCCTATTTCGTGACTTATGTGCTCAAGCGCGATGCTGACTTTCTGTCGCTGCTTTTCTTTCTGACCTATGGCGCATCGATCGCGGCCATCCCGTTCTGGGTGTGGCTGAGCAAGAAAGTCGGAAAATTTCGCTCGTTCCAGAGCTGCATAGGACTGCTTATCGTGTCTTCGGTCGCCTATGCGTTCGTTACAGCCAACACGAGCATGCCGATACTGTTGGCGATCGTGATACTCAACGGCCTCAGCGGCGGGGCGGTGCAGGTGTTCTCATTTTCGATGCTGGCGGACTGCATCCAGCACGGGAATAAGAAGCCCGGCGTGTTGACCTCGGCGGCCATGTTCAACGGCGTGTTCATCGCCGGCGAGAAGCTGGGCTTCGCCTCTGGCGCGCTTCTGAGCGGCATCATCTTCGCCGTTGCAGGCCTGGTCGAAACCACCAAGGGTTCTGTAATGCAGCCCGAAAGTGCGATCACCGGCATCCGGGTGGCGATTTCACTGGTGCCCGCCGCGCTTAACGTGGTCGCGATCACGGTCGTCAGTTTCTACAGCCCGTTCGAGAGGGAGTTGTTGGCGGCTGAGGCCGCGCCCCGACCTGCGGAATGAAGGCGGTCGTCATCGGTGCGGGCGTCGCAGGCCTTAGCGCTGCGACCTTTCTAGCGCTAGGAGGGCAAGATGTGATCGTTCTGGAGGCGCAGAACCGGCCTGGAGGGCGCATCGTGCGCATTACCCGCGGCAACGACAGCGTGGAGGCCGGCGCCCAGGGCGTGCATTCCAACTATAAGGAGATGCTGGGGCTAATCGAATATGCCGGCCTAACCGACGCCTTGCGGCCATCGAGCGGCAGCGCCTCTTATCTCGATCGCGACGGCGTTCCGCGCATCTCCCGCGGCAATGCCGATCTGATGAAAATGATGGGGCCACGTGGGGCGGTGGACCTTGCTTGGTTCCGCGCCCGATACTTCACCTTGGCCAAGCGCTTTCCCCAGTTCGAGATCGCGCGCGACATTCCCGAATACGACAACATCCGGGCAAGCGAAGCGTTCGCCTGCGGCCGATGCATTCCATGACTACGTGCTGCGCCCAATGATGCATGGCATGACAAACACCACGCCGCCCTACACCAACCTCTATCATGTCATCAACGCGCTACAGCTGCGGCTGACTACCAGCGTTTATGGCTTCGACACCGGTATCGTGACGTTGGCCGAACGCCTCGCGGAACGGCTGAAGGTGCGCTACGAAACACCGGCCGAGCGCTTACTGTATGAGAACGGCCGGGTGATCGGTATACGACTCAAAAGCGGCGAAATGATCAAGGCCGACTATGTGATCGTGGCGACGCCAATCGGCTGTGCAGCTGAACTTATGCCGGACGAGTTGAAATTCGCGCGCGAATTCCTGTCCAGCTTTCCGCACACGCCGCTACCGCTGGTGTTTTTCTTCCTCGACCGGCCGCTCAAAGCGGATTCCTATGCCTTCTTCGGCCACCCCCTTCGCGATACCATTTACAACGTCGCGCTGAACCACACGCGCAAAACGCCCTATATGGTAAAGAGCGGCCGAGCGATTATTTCCGCGTGGCCCTGTTATCCCGGTGCCATGCAGATGATCGGCGAAAGCGACGGTGTCATTATCCGCCAAGCACTAGACGATCTGGATGCGTTCTTCCCCGGTATCGCGAACTGGGTCGCAGAAGCCCGCGTGATGCGCCATACGTGGGGCGTGGCTCGCTACGAAATTGGCACGCACCGGAAGATCCTGGACTTTAAGAGAGCCGCCGCACAGGTGAAGGGGCTCTTCTTCGTAGGCAACGACTATGACGGCGTGCATATGGAATGCGGCATACGTGGCGCGCGGCGGGCGGCTAACAGCGCGATGGCCGAGGCCATCGGCTCGGTCGCAGCGAACGGCACAATCTAAAGCGATGAATCAGCTTGCATCTACTTCAGATTCCCATCGCGAGATTATTCCAATGACGCAGCGGGCCGAACACCATTGTCGACCCGAATTCGCACTGGACAGAGAGACCCGTCCGTTCCGCCGTGTGGTGCGCGATCGTGCCAAGACTGCCAGAGAAATTAGACACATCACGCAACTGCGTTCCCTAGGATGACGACGTTGCGTCTGGTAGTATTTCGTTCCCCAGAGAAATTTGGGGGACACATAGATGGACACAGATGAAGGCGGTTCAAAAATCCCGGGATTTCAGCCGATTTATGAAGGTCTAAGCTTCCTCCGGCTCCGCCCACTTCACATTTGCAGAGCATTCTGCGTCTGGCTGACGATTGCGGTCATCGTTTTCCATGTCCGAAGCGTTAGCCCCCATGCATAACGACCAGCTTCCGAAATCATCGTGAACTTTGAAATTCCTGATCAACCCATTGTTTTGACGACATTAAAGTTCGATATGTATCAAGGAAGGCCAGCCAATTCTACGATGCAGCCGTTGCTATCCGAAGCCGCAAAAGGCCGTGCGTAACTACTACAAAATTGTACGATACTCGGTGCGCGCGCACGGATTCATTCCGGCCGTACCTTGGCGCCGATACGGCCAAGTCTCACCGCGCCCACGGGCAAGAACCCGAGCCATCTCCCTGTAATATCGGCCAAGAGCCTTTATATCTGGGACAACATGACCGCTTCAGATTCCCCTACCGACGAAACCGCCCAGGCGGGCGCAAGATTGCCCACATGGTTCATTCCGCATGGCGGCGGTCCCTGCTTCTTTATGGATTGGCGCTTGATGGGTGGCCCGGCCGACACCTGGGACAAGACCGCCGCGTGGCTGCGCAGCCTCGCCGCCTCTTTGCCCACGAAGCCGAAGGCCATCGTGGTGATCTCGGGGCATTGGGAAGAAGACGCGTTCACGGCATCGACCGCGGTGCAGCCATCGATGATCTACGACTACACAGGCTTTCCGCCGCACACTTATCAGCTCAAATATCCCGCGCCGGGCGCACCGAAAGTTGCGGAGCGCGTGGTCGAGCTGCTCAAGGCAGCAGGACTGCCGGCGAAGACGAGTCCGTCGCGTGGGTTCGACCACGGCGTGTTCATTCCCTTCCTGCTGATCTTCCCGGATGCGGATATTCCCGTCGTTCCGCTGTCGTTGAAGCGCAATCTGGATCCGCAAGAGCATCTGGCCGCCGGTCGCGCGCTGCAGGCGTTGCGCGACGAAGGCATCCTCATCGTCGGTTCCGGCATGAGCTACCACAACATGCACGCCTTCAGCACGCCATCTGCCACAGCGCCCTCCGAGGCCTTCGACCACTGGCTCATGGACACGGTGAGCGACAAGGATGCAAAGCATCGTTGGGACAATCTAGTGCATTGGGCCGAAGCTCCTGCCGCGCGCAATGCCCATCCGCGCGAGGAGCATCTTCTGCCGCTGATGGTAGCGGCCGGCGCCGCCGGTGACGCGGAAGGTGAGCGGATGTTCAGCGATATCGCGATGCAGGCGCGGCTTTCGGGCTTCCGTTTTGGCTAAACTCGCCATCGCGGCCGAGCCGCCGCACAGGGAGACGCCTTTGGCCGAACGCCCCATCGACGCCGATATTCTCATTTCCGGCGCGACCATCATCACCCTGAACGCCGATCGCCACGTGCTGCGCGACGGCGCGGTTGCGATCAAGGCGGACAGGATCGTCGCCATCGGCAAACGCGAGGAACTCGCGCGCACTGTCGCCGCCAAACAAACCCACGACGCGCGCGGCTTCGTGATGACGCCGGGCTTCATCGACGGGCATATCCACATTACCGGCGATCCGCTGACGCGCGGCTTCACGCGCGGCGCTCCGGGCGAGCCGCCGTCGGAAATCATGTCGCGGTGGGTCATTCCGATTTTCCGCACCCATTCGCCGTCCGATGAAGCGATCTCCGCACAATGCGCGGCGCTGTCTATGATGCGCCATGGTACGACGTGTTTTCTGGAAGCGGGCACGATCACGCATCTCGATGCGGTGATGGAGGGTCTGTCCACCACGGGCATCCGCGGACGCACCGGCGAATGGGTGGAAGGCCGCGCCTACAGTCCGGAGGAGGATCAGGCAAAAAAATCCGCCGCGGCGATCAAGGTCTTGGAAGCGGAAGTGGCACGCTATCCCGATAGGGGCGCGAAGCTCGCGGCGTGGCCGGTGCTGGTGGGCCATTCCACCAATTCCGACGATGTCTGGAAGGCGGCGAAAGCGTTGGCGGATCAGCACAATATCCGCGTCTCGGCGCATATGAGTCCGCGCGTGTCCGATCCGGAGTGGTTCCTGGCGAAATACAATCGCCGCCCGCTTGAGCACCTCAACGACATTGGTGTGCTGGGCGGCAATGTTTGTATTACGCATCTGGCCAACATCGACCGATCGGAACTCGATATTCTGGTAGAGAACGGCACGAACGCCATTCTCTGCGTGCACGCGGCGCTGCAGGGCGGCTTCGGCATCTCCCGGCACGGGCTTTTTCCCGAAATGCTCGCGCGCGGCGTGAATCTAATGATGGGTACCGACGGATTGGCGGCCGACATTCTGGGCGCCGCACGACTGATGGCGCATCTGTTTCGTGACGCGCGCTGCGATCAGACCATCTTCCCCGCCACCACGATTTTGGAACTCGCCACGCTGCATGGCGCGCGTGCAATGGGCATGACGGACAGCATTGGCTCGCTCGAAGTGGGCAAGAAAGCGGACTTGGTTCTGCACGACACCGACTTGCCGGAATGGGGGCCGATCTTCGATCCCGTTTCGCAGCTTGCCTTGAGCGCCCCGCTCGGCGCGGTGCATAGCGTCTGGATCGACGGTGTGCGCGTGATCGAAGACGGCCATGCGACGATGATCGACGAAGAGAAACTACTGGCTGACGCTCGCCAAGCCGGCGCGGAGCTCATTGCGCGCACGAAACTTCCTGTGCAGACGCCATGGCCGATCCTGTGACCCCGCCGGACATGCTCACGCCGGCGCAATGGCGCGCGGCAATGGGCGCGTTTCCCTCCGGCGTGACCATCGTCACGAGCTGGCAGGACGGCCAGCCGATCGGCACGACAATCAGCGCGTTCTGCTCGGTGTCGCTGGAGCCGCCGCTTTTGCTGGTGTGCATGGACTACAAGAATCCCGCGCTCGCGCCAATCGAGGATTGCAAAGTCTTCGGCGTAAACATTTTGGGACGCGACAGCGGACCCCTGGCGATGCTTTTCGGGAAAGATCCGAACGCGGATCGGTTTGCGGGCGTGGACTATCGCGTTCGCGCCGGCGGCGCGCCGCAGCTTTCGGATGCACCGGTGTTCATCGACTGCGCGCTGGAACATTCCTACGAAGCCGGCGATCACAAAATCTTCGTTGGCCGTGGTATCCATATTGAACATGCCCACCCGACCGCGCCGCTGCTCTACCACAAGGGCGCGTTTCCAACTTTCGAACCGCGATGAGCGCACGCGAAACTGTGGCCGCCATCGCCGCGGACGTGCGCGCGGGCAAGCGATCCGCCGTGTCCATCGCTGAAGAGACTTTGGGCCGCGCGGACACCTATGATGCGATCCAGCCGCAAGTCTGGATCGCGCGCTTCTCGCGCGAGGACGTTCTGCAACGCGCACGCAACGTCGATGCGCGCGTGAAAGCCGGCGAGGATATGCCGCTCGCAGGCGTACCCTTCGCCATCAAGGACAATATCGACGTCACGGGCACGGCAACGACTGCTGCCTGCCCTGCTTTCGCTTATGTGCCGACGCGGGATGCGACTGTCGTTGCGCGGCTGTTGGCGGCCGGGGCTATCCCCATCGGCAAGACCAATCTCGATCAGTTCGCGACGGGGCTTGTCGGAAGCCGCAGCCCTTATGGCGTCTGTGGCTGTGTCTTCAACCGCGAATATATCTCCGGCGGATCAAGCTCGGGATCGGCCGTCGCGGTGGCTGCCGGCATCGTGCCGTTTGCGCTTGGCACCGATACGGCCGGATCGGGCCGCGTTCCGGCGGCTTTCAATGGTCTGATCGGATTGAAACCCACGCGTGGGCGCTGGAGCACACGTGGCGTGCTGCCCGCCTGCCGTTCGCTGGATTGCGTCAGCGTCTTTACAACAAGCGTCCCGGACGCCGAATTGATCGATCGCCTGCTTGCGGACTTCGATGCGGATGATCCCTATTCGCGTGTCGGCCCGAAATCGCCAACGAAGATCGAACGGATCGGTATTCCGCGCGCTGATCAGATAAATTGGTGCGGTGACGCGCAATCCGCGGCGCTATTCACGCGCGCGAAAGAGACTGCCGCGCAACTGGACATCCCGCTTGTTGAAGTCGATATCGCGCCGCTGGTGGAATGCGCGCGTCTGCTCTATCAGGGGCCGTGGGTGGCGGAACGGTTCGGTGTGATCGCCAATCTTTTGAGTACCAATCCGGGCGCGGTCCATCCCGTCGTGCGCGCGGTCATCCAGGCGGGTGGCAACATGTCTGCCGTCCAAGCGTTCGAAGGCTTCTACGCGCTCAAGAAATATGAACGCATAGCGCAAGACATCTGGAAAACCGTCGATGCGCTTTTATTGCCGACGACGCCCACAATCTATCGCACCACCGAAGTCCTGGCGGAGCCATTCGGGCTCAACGCCAATCTGGGCCTGTTCACGAATTTCGTGAACTTGCTGGATATGGCCGCAATCAACATCCCCGCAGGTTTTCGCGACAATGGCACCGGTTTCGGCGTGAGTTTCATTGGGCCGCCGTGGAGCGATGGCGCGCTAATGGATCTCGCGTCTCGGTTTCACAACGATGCGGCGCGGCAACCCGAACTGGACACGGCACCCGCCGCACCCAGCGTGAAGCTCGCCGTCGTCGGTGCACACCTTTCCGGCATGCCGCTCAACTGGCAATTGACCTCGCGCGGCGCGCGGCTGGTTCGCAGTTGCAAGACCGCGACCGCCTATCGCCTCTTCGCAATGGCGAACAGCACTCCGCCGAAGCCCGCGCTGGTGCATGCAAATGAAGGGGGCGCGGCCATCGATGTCGAAGTCTATGAACTAGCACTGGCGGAGTTCGGAAGTTTCACCGCCGAAGTGCCCGCGCCGCTCGCCATCGGAACCGTCACACTCGAAGACGGCGAGAACGTAAAGGGATTTGTCGGCGAGCCGCGCGCCACCATCGGCGCCGAGGACATTACGCATCTTGGCGGCTGGCGTGCGTTCATCGCCACATTGTGAAAGGCGGAGAACAGAGTTTGTGCGCCTCTATCCAAGCAGAAACCATCATTTTGGTGGCATCCTGTCATCGAATTCGACCTGACCCGAGGCGAGCATGTCCGAACAGAGCAATCACGGCCTCCGTCCCCGCCGCGCCAGCTGGACCCACATCGCGCTGCGCGTGAAGAACATTGACGATACCATCGCGTGGTATGAGCGCTTCACACATCTGAAGCTCCTGTCGCGCGGCGAAGATTCCAACGGGCGCAACGCATGGCTCGGCGACAACACGCAGGCCGACAGTCCCTTCGTGCTGGTGGTCGGCGAATTCTATGAAGGCAAGGATCCGTTCGCGCCGGCGCAGCATCCGCCGCTGGGGCCGTTCGCCCATATCGGAATCGAATTGCCGTCCAAGAAAGACGTGGACGAAGTCGCCGCCGAGGCGAAGAAGGAAGGTTGCCTCGCGCTCGGCCCGCTGCAGATGCCCAAGCAGATCGGCTATGTCTGCTTCGTGAAGGATCCCGACGGGAACACCGTCGAGTTCTCCTATGACCAGGGCGTCTATGAGAAGGCGCGCGAAGTCTGGGGCGTCAAGGAATCGGCCTGACAGCGTTTCATTCGCTTACAGCAGTGCATCCACCTCGACGCGCAGCGTCGGGATGACGGCGGCACCGGCCGTCTGCGTGGAGATTGCCGCGGCCACATTGGCGCGATGCATCGCATCCGGCAGCGCGAAGCCCTCGTCGAGGCTGGCGGCCAGCACGCCGCAGAAGCAATCGCCCGCGCCCGTTGTGTCCACAACCTGAACCGCGCGCCCCGGTACCTCGATCACGCTCTCGGCATCCACCGCGACCGCGCCGCGCGCCCCGAGCGTAACGATCACACGCTGGCCCTCGCGCACGATCAAACTGCGCGCTGCGCCTGCGATCTCTGGCAATGCCACGAGCTCGCGCGCCGCACCGGCATAGTGGGCGAGCTCCGTTTCGTTCACGATCAGCATATCCAGAAACCGAAATAGCGTCTTAGCGTCGGGAACGGCAGGCGCCGCGTTGAGGATGCGCAAACCCTTCCGCGGACCGGCGAACAGCGCTTCAATCGCGGCAAGCGGTGTCTCGAGCTGACTGAGAAGAACGGCGTGGCCGTCAACAGCGCTCGCGCGCACTTGCTCGGTGGAAACGGTTCTGTTCGCCCCGCCCACCACAACGATCATGTTTTCACCGGCCGATGACACTGAAATGTAGGCCTGCCCGGTCGGCGCACCGGGCACGCGCGCGACGCCGGATACGTTCACGCCGGCAGACGACAGATGCGCGAGAAGTTCGTCGCCTGCATCGTCTTTGCCGACCGCTCCGACCATATAAGTGCAAGCGCCCCAGCGCGCGCTTGCTGCCGCCTGGTTTGCGCCCTTGCCGCCCGCAAACCGCGCAAGATCGAGCGCGGTCACGGTTTCGCCCGGCCCCGGCAACTCCACCACGCGGCACACCAGATCGAGATTTATGGAGCCCAGAACGCAAACGCTCATGGCTTTTTCTCATCCAGCGCGCGGACGAACGCCGCACGATTGGCACGGCCCTGCGCCAGCAAATAGCTCTGATCCGAGCCGCACACGAACACGGTGGCGCCCAGTGGAAGAAATGCCGGTATTTCGCTGGTGTCACCGATATAAAGGCCGAAGGCGATGGCGTTGCGCTTTGCAGCATCCGCGATAGCAGCGATGGCGGATTTCATTTTGGAATCGTCGTTACGCTCCACGCCCAGCGACAGCGCGAGATCGGCGCGCCCCAAGAAGAAGCAATCGACACCTTCGACCCGCGCGATGGCATCGAGATGCGGCAGCGCGACAGCGTCCTCGATCTGGCACCACAACGAGGTTTCTGCATCCGCCCGCGCGCGATACGTCACCGCGGCCATGGAGCCAAAACCTCCCGCGCGGGTAGAGGGCGAGAACCCGCGCTGCCCTCCCGCATATTTCATCGCGGCTGCGAGGCCACTTGCGCGTTCGCTATCCGTGACATGCGGCGCCATGATGCCTGCCGCGCCAAGGTCCAGACATTGATTGATGAAACTCACCGAATGATCCGGCGGACGCACAAGGCACGGCAAATTCGCACTGCGTGCTCCCAAGACGACCCGGTCCACGTCGCCGATACCGAACGGCGCATGTTCAGCATCGATGATGGCGAAATCCAGCCCCGCGTGGCCCAGCACTTCAGAGACATGATGCGATGGGCTTTTGACGAACGTACCCAGCATCGTTTCGCCGCTTCGAATCCGTTCGCGCAGATTTTTCATCGCCAGCGACGCTAAAGCGGCGGCGCGAGAGCCGCAATGTTGCGGCTTGTCCGGATGCGCGCGCCGTCTTGGCCACGCCCGCGTGGACGATTCCGCTTCCGACATGTCGCCGTGCGCGCAGGCGCAATTCGCGCCGTTGTCTACCGCCGGTGACAGGCATAACTTTGGATCGCTGAGCAAATTGTTGTTTCGGTCAACGGAACAAGAAAGATGCATCGTGCTGACCACCCTATCCGAACCTAAGGTGACGGAAGACGCAGGGCTCGCCTCGGTCGATTTGGTGCTGCGGTTGATGGAATTGCTGGCAAACGAGCCCCGCCCGCGCCGCTTGACGGAGATTGCGCGGGATCTGGGCATCTCCAAGGCCCGAGCCCATCGCCATCTACGCGCGATGATGAAGCATGGCTATGTGCGGCAGGATGTCGAAAGCGAGCGCTACCAGGTCGCGATCAAGCTGATGACCCTGGGCGATGCGGTGCGCGATCGCTTCGACGTGCTCACCGCCATGCGTCCGCAGATGGCGCGGTTGCGCGAAGCCACGTCCCAGACCGTCACGGCTTCATCCTTCATCGAAGGGGCTGTCGTCGTGCTGGAGCTTTTGCAGGGCCGCACCTTGATCGAATTCGGGGTGAAACCGGGCGCGAGCCTGGACCTTCACGCTTCCGCGCACGGTCATCTGGCGCTTGCGTTCGGGCCACCGGGACTTTTGGAGAAAGTGGCGGCCGGGCCGCTCAAGGCCTGGACGACGGCAACCATCACACGTGGCAAGGATCTCATCGCCGCTGTTGAACAGGTGCGCCGTCAAGGCTGGGCGACGGCGCCCGATCAGGTGATGCTGGGCGTAAACGCGCTCGCCGCACCTGTATTCGATCATCGCGGCGAATGGCGCGGCAGCCTCGCGCTGGTTGGCTCGACTCAATTCATCCCGGCACGACCGGCGCGCAAGCAAATCGAGGAAATCCTGGCGGCAGCGGCGGATGCGTCGCGCAGCCTGGGCTGGAGGACAAAAACAGCATGACATATTCGCTCGCGGTCGATATCGGCGGCACCTTCACCGATGTAGTGCTTTGCGGCGCCGACGGTTCACTCAGTCTCGACAAGACGCTCACTACGCACGACGACCTGTTGAAAGGTTTTTTTCGGGGTGTCGATCTGGTTCTGGGCAAGGCGGGCGTGCGCGCGGATCAGGTGACAGGTGTCGTCGTGCATGCAACCACCATCGTCACCAATGCGCTGATCGAGCGCAAAGGCTTTCCCACCGCGCTGATCGCTACCAAGGGTTTCGGCGATGTGCTCTCCATCCGCAACGAGCACCGCTATGAGATGTATGACCCGCAGATCGAGTTCGCGCCGCCGCTGATCCCGCGTGAATCGACATTCGAGCTGGACGAGCGCGTTCTGGCCGACGGCACGGTCTTGAGAGATGTCGATCGCGCGCAGGTGGAAGCGTTGGCGGAAAAGCTGAAGGCCGAACGCATCATGTCGGTGGCGATCTGCCTGCTGAACAGCTTCCGCAATCCGGCGAACGAGCGCGCGGTGGCGGAGATCCTCAGCGAAAAGCTGCCGGATCTTTACATCTCGCTGTCGTCCAATATCGCGCCGCAGATTCGCGAATATCCGCGCACCTCGACCACGGCGGTGAACGCCTACGCGATGCCGATCACTCAGCCTTATCTGCACGGATTGGAAGTCGGGCTGGAGAAGGCGAACATCCCTAACCGCGCGCTTATCATGCTCAGTTCCGGCGGGATCATCGGCGCGGAAGTCGCCGCCCGCAATCCGGTGCGCATGATCGAAAGCGGTCCCGCCGCCGGTGCCTTGGCCGCGAGTTGGTATGCGGAACGGTTGGGGCTGGACCGTCTCCTTTCCTTCGACATGGGCGGCACGACCGCCAAGGCTTGCCTCATCGAGAACAGGAAGCCGCTTGTTGCCGGCATCTTCGAAGTGGATCGCATGTACCGCTTCTGCGAAGGCAGCGGCATGCCGCTCACCATTCCGTCGGTGGACATGATCGAGATCGGCGCGGGCGGCGGCAGCATTGCGAGCGTGGACGATCTGGGATTGCTCAAGGTTGGCCCGCGCAGCGCCGGCTCGAATCCTGGCCCCGCCTGTTACGGACAAGGTGGCACCTCGCCCACCGTGACGGATGCGGATCTGCTGCTCGGGCTGCTCGATGCGGACAACTTCCTGGGCGGCGACATGAAGCTCGACCGCCCAGCCGCGGAAACCGCGATGGGCCGCCTTGCCAAGGCGCTCGACACCGATGTCGCCCATACCGCGGACGGTATCTATCGCATCGTCGCAGAAACGATGGCAGGCGCGGCGCGCGCGCACCTCACCGATCGCGGCGTGGATCATCGCGGCATGCCGCTGCTCGCATTCGGCGGCGCGGGCCCTGTGCATGCTTGCGCGGTTGGTGGGCTACTCGGCAGCACGGCAGTGATCTTCCCGCCGCAAGCGAGCGTCTTGTCGGCATTCGGGACACTGGTGACGCCGGTGCGGCTCGATCTGGTGCGTAGCGCACTGGGCAATCTGGAATCGCTGGATTGGAAAGAAGTCGATCGCTTGCTGAACGAGATGATCGACGAAGCCGCCGCTGCGCTCGAGCAGGCAGGTTGTGAGCGCAAGACCGTGCGCTTCATCTTTGGCGCCGATCTGCGCTACTTCGGGCAGCAGAACGAACTCGGCATCACCTTCGACAAGGATCCGCGCGAAGGCCGCGACATCGCGACCATCCGCAACGCGTTTGAGGCGGCCTATCACGCACAATATGGCGTGAATCCTTCGCATGTTCCGCTGGAGATCGTAAGCTGGCGTCTCACCGCGCAGGGACCCAATATCGACTTCAAGGGAACACCGCCGGCCGCGCGCGCGCCGGCCGCACCCAAGACCGAACGCAAGATCGCGCTATGGCCGTCTGCCGGTCCGGTGCCGGTCTATGATCGGCTGTCGCTGGCGACAAACCAGAAGATCGCAGGCCCTGCGATCATCGAAGAACGCGAGACGACGATCGTCCTGCCGCCCAAGTGGGAAGCGGTCGTGAACGAGCTGGGCTGCATCGTCGCAAAAGAAAGAGCGTGACATGGACGGCATCGAACTGGAAATCCTCTGGTCCAACCTGATCGGAATAGTTAGCGAGCAGGCGAAATCGCTGCAACGCATCGCGTTCAGTCCCATCGTGCGCGAGGCAGGCGATCTTGCAAGCGGCCTGTTCGACGCGCGCGGCCGCATGGTGGCGCAGGCCAACACCGGCACACCTGGCCACATCAACTCGCTGGCGGCGGCCGGCAAAACGCTGGCGGACCTGTTTCACAACCAGCTTGTACCGGGCGACATCATCATCACCAACGATCCGTGGATGTCGGCGGGGCATTTCTTCGACATCACAGTGCTGTCACCGATCTTCTGGGACGACAGGCTGATCGGCTTCATCGGCTCGACCATCCATCACACCGACATCGGCGGTTACGGCATCGGTGCCGGTGCGCGCGACATCCATGAGGAAGGCTTGTGGATTCCGCCGTTGAAATTTTACGAGGCGGGCAAGCCAAACGCGGTTCTGCACGATATTATCCGCAGCAATGTGCGCACGCCCGATCACGTCTTCGGCGATCTGTCGGCGCAGGTTTCCAGCGGTCGCGCCGGGGGAGAACGACTGATCGCGTTGTGCAAACGCGCGGGGCTGAGAGATATCGAAGAACTTTCGGAAGAGATCATCAGCCGTTCTGAAGCCGCGACACGGCGCGCGATCCGCGCTCTGCCGGCCGGCACATGGCACGGCGAAAGCCGGTTCGACGTTCCGGGCGGCGATGTCATTGAACTTAAGGCTGCCGTGACCGTGGACAATGAGGCCGGCGATGTCGTGATCGATTTCACCGGCAGCAGCGGCGCCAGTCCGCTCGGCATCAATGTGGTGATGAACTACACCCACGCTTACTCCACCTTCGCGGTGCGCAGCTGCCTCAATCCGGAGCAGCCGAACAATTACGGCTCGTTGGCTCCAATCAAAGTAAAGGCGCCGGAAGGCTCCATCGTGAACGCTGCTTATCCCTCGCCGCTCAATGCGCGCCATGTCGTGGGCATGTTCGTGCCAATGCCGATCTTGAAAGCGCTGCATCAGGTCATTCCGGATCGCGTGTTGGCGGAAGGCTCGGGCGCGGTGTGGACGGTGCAGATTCAGGGCAAGAAGGCCAGTGGAGAAGCCTTCACCTCCTCGATGTTCAACTATTCCGGCGGAATGGGCGCGCGCGCGGCGAAGCCTGGACCGAGCGCCACCTGCTATCCCACTGGCGTCGCGGCCGTGCCTGTCGAAATTCTTGAAGCGGCGATGCCGATTGTCTTCGACCGGCGCGAATTGCGCCGTGGCTCCGGCGGCAAGGGCCGCTCGCAAGGTGGCGACGGCCAGATCATCGGCTTTCACATGCGCACCGATCAGCCTTGGCTGCTGAACGCAGTGCCGAGCCGGCTTGACCGGGGGCCGGACGGCCTCGACGGCGGCGCGCCGGGCGAGGCGGGCCGCTTCACCGTGAACGGCAAGCCAATGTCGGAGCCGCGCAAGATGACGATGCAGCCCGGCGACGTGGTGTTGCTGGAAACGCCCGGCGGCGGCGGCTACGGTTTGGCCTAAAGGAGTTCGCAATGCTGGATTTGAAAGGCATGGACTGGAATTCGATGCCATGGGAGCGCGTGCGCGAAGGCGTTGAGCGCAAGGCGTTCTCCGGCGACGGCGCAACACTTTCGATGAACCGCCTGCAGCCCGGGCATGAGCCGCGGCCCCACAGCCATCCCAATGAGCAGATCGTTTACATCATCGAAGGCCAGATCGATTTTCACATCGGCAAGAACGGCGATGTAAAGCGTCTGGGACCGGGCAGCCTTCTCGTCCTGCCGCCCAACATCGAGCATTACGGGGTCGTCGTCGGCGACGTTCCGGTGCTCAATCTCGATGTCTTCACGCCCAAGCGCAGCGAATACGCCTCCTGACAGATTCAACAAAGAGGAATGATATGACCACGCCAAACACCCTGATCTTCGTCGATCTCGCGTCCGACGATCCCGCCGCAGCCGGCAAGTTCTACAACGAGGTCTTCGGCTGGCGCGATGACGAGCGTCCGCGGGGCATCTTCCATCGCATGGTGCCGGGCGGAAACTTCCTCAACAAGGACGGCAGCGAAAGCGAGATCGGCAATCTGCATCTGGGCATCTTCAACGTCGCCAATGCCCGCCCGCATCCCAATCCCGAAGGCGTGGGCCCGCGCTCGCTGGCAAAGGAAGGGCGCAAGGCGCGCATCTGGATTCTGGTCGGCGACGGCCAATCTCATGAGGACATCCTGAAGCGCGCGACGGATCGCGGCGCGAATATCCTGTGGCGCGATCACTATTGGAAGGAATTCAACGGTTTCAACCACGCCTTCGCCGACCCGTGGGGTAACGAGATCGTGCTCTGGGTGAAGGCCGGCGAAAATCCGCAAATTCCGTCGAACTACACGCGCGAATGATCCGCCGTTCCGGACCGCTCTCGATCAGTCAGGATAGGCGGTCGAGAGCGATACCGGTTTCCACGCCTCGATTTCCTTCTGGATTGCCTCGAACTGATCGCCGGCATAGTGCAGCGCATCCGCACCCAGAAGCAGATGCAGCGGCGGATTTTCTGAATCGACGGCTTTGAGAATGGCGGCGGCGACACGCACGGGATCGCCGGATTCCTTTCCGGCGTGATCGGCGAGGATGTGTTCGGCCTGACGCGCGCGGCCGTCATAATCCGCGATCCGGTTCTTCGACAGCACCAATGAACGGCCGGCATAGTCAGTGCGCATGCCGCCGGGCGCGGCGTTCGTCACTTTGATGCCAAGCTCAGCGACTTCCTGCGCAAGCGTTTGCCCGATCGCCTCGAAGGCGAACTTGCTGGCGCAATAGATTCCAGTGCCGGCCCAGGTTGCTAACCCGCTCACCGACGTGACGTTGACGATATGCCCGGCGCGGCGTTTGCGCATGAACGGGAGTACCGCACGCAGCACGGCGAGCTGGCCGAAGACATTGACCTCGAACTGGTCGCGAACCTCCGCGGCGGTCGCTTCTTCAACCGCGCTCACCAGACCGTAGCCGGCATTATTCACCAGCACGTCGATGCCGCCAGTGCGCTCATCCACGACCTTCACGACAGCAATGACCTGCGCTTCGTCGCGGATGTCCAGCTTGAAACCAAACGCCCGGCCCGGCGCTTCCGCCTCGAAGGATTTAAGCACTGCCTCATCGCGTGCGCTGCCCGCGACGACGTCGCCGCGATCGAGCGCTGCCTGCGCAAGCGCCGCCCCCAGACCGCTGCCAATGCCAGTGATCATCCATCGCTTCATGGTTTGTCTCTCTTCTGGAAGGGAAACTTAGCGTCAAGCCTTATCCGGCGCCGCACCGCCGATCGGAGCATCCGCGCTGCGGCCGACAAGACCCGGCGGCCGCATGAAGATGGTGGCGATCAGCATCAGGAACGCCGCCAGCGAGCACAGGTGAAAGACGCCCGCGAAGCTGCCCAGCGTGTCGTGCATCCAGCCGCCGATCGCAGGGCCTAACGCCGCGGCGGTGCTAAGCAGGCACATCACGGAATAAAGTTCCAGGTAGGGCCTACGCCCAAAATATTGCAGCAGCAACATCGTCGAGGCGACGAAGCTAAGGCCAAACCCGATTCCGACGCCGACGGCATAGACGAGCATCAGGACGTAGCCGTGCGCCAGAGCGAGGCCCGTCATACCCGCGATCAGCGAAACAAGAGATACGATCAGCAGCGTCTTGGAACTGACCTTTTCGCCCGCGATGCCGCCGACAACGGAAATCCCTGCGCCCACCAGCGCTTCGAGGCTCAACATACCCGCCGCCGCGTTCGCAGCGATCCCATGCTCCACCAGATGCTGCACGGCGAAGCCATGTGCAGTGGTGTTGATGAGCAGATACATCGTATAGGCGCCGACGATGATGTAGAACTGCGGTGTCGCGAGCGCCGTGCGCACCGTCCAGTCCTTCAGCCCACTCACCAGCTCGGCCGGCCCCACGGGCTCGGGATGCGCGGGGTCGGGGGTGCTGCGGTTGAGATGATCGGGAATGCTGGCGACGCCGAAGATGCCGAATGTCACGGAAGCAACCACCCAAACCCACCAATAGGTGCGCCAGCCATGATCTGGCGCGATCAACACATAGAGGAGCGGTCCCGCCACGCTACCAAGCGCACCAATGGTGAAATAGGCGCCGATGACCGTGGACTGACGCTTGAACAATGCGGTGAGAACATGCGTGCCCGGAACCGTGCTGCTGAGCGAGAACGCCACGCCGAGCAGGATCGTACCTAGGAAATACGCCCACACCGACTGGGCGAGCGCCAGCGCCGCAAAGCCGCCGATGAGGAGGATCGTGCCTCCTACCAGCGTGCCCCGCACGCCCCAACTGCGCACGCACATCGCCGCAGCCACGCTGCTCAAGCCGCACGCCACGCCCAAGAGCGTGTAGCCGAGGCCGGCTTCGGTCCAGTTCCAGTGAAGTTCGCTCACCATGGCGGGCAAAACCACGCCCAGCGAACTGAATGTCGCCGCGGAAACTAGAAAGAAGAGCAGGCTCAGGGCCGTGAACGTAACCCAGGGATGCACGAACCGGGCGTTCATAAAACTACTTTCAAATTAGGATCGGAGCGAGTGTAGTCGTGACACCGAACCGTAACAAGGACGCGGCGGCTCGCGGGGATTTTATCATCGTCCCCAGAACGAACGCGGACGTGACTGAATATGCACGCGATTCAAATCCCGCCATGGGCTGTTGAACGGGGCAAGTCGCTCAATCATTTCACTGCGATCGAGCCCGGCCGCACCGCGCTTCTCAATATCGACATGCAGAACGTGTTCCTCGCAGCGGACCAGATTTATGGCAACCCGCACGCGCGCGACATTGTCGGCAATGTGAACCGGCTTTCGCGCGCGATGCGCGCGATCGGCGCGCCGGTGATTTGGACCCGGCAAACGCACACTCGCGATGGGCCCTTTGCGCCGCCCGCTTGGCAATACGATCTCACGCGCCCGGGTGTCGTCGCGGGCGTGGCCGCCTTGCAAGCCGATGCGGCCGGACATGCGCTCTATCCCGCCATGGACGTCGATGCGCGTGATATCGTAGTCGACAAATATCGCTATGGCGCCCTGTCCTGCCCGGCCGGCGCCCTCGCCGCGGCGTTGAAAAGCCTGAATGCCGCAATGGTCATCATTACCGGCACGCTGACCAATTGCTGCTGCGAAAGCACTGCGCGCGAGCTCAATATGGCGGGCTACAAGGTGATTGTCGTCCCGGACGCGACGGCAGCGGTTACCGATGCCGAGCACAATGCGGCACTGCTCAATCTGCGGATCAATTTCGCGGATGTACGGCCGACGGACGACCTGTTGGCCATGATCGCGGCCGCGAGTCCATAAAGCCCGCACAAGAAAAAAGCCACGACCCTTTGGGATCGTGGCCTTTATCGCAAACGTAAACTCAGATCAGAACTTGTATCCAACCGTCAGGATGATCTGGCGCGGCGATATGAATTGCTGGCTGACCGTTCCCGTTCCATACGGATCGATGTATTTCGAGTTCACGCCATGCGTCTCGAACAGATTGGTTCCGATCAGCGAGATCGTGAAGTTCGAATTGTCCGGCACATAGTCGATATTGGCGTTGAACACATTGTATGCCTTCACCGTGTCCAGACCGGGTTCGTTGAAGATGCGAGCCCACATGCTGCCACGATAGACATACTGCACACGCGGCGTAAGCGTGCCCGACCAGACATCAAAGAATGAATAGGACACATCGAAGGAGCCGGACGTCTTCGGCATCGCCGGTGGTGAATTGCCCTTGATGTTCTTCGCCCCCGCGATGATGTCAGCCCAGCACGCCGGATTATAGTACTGCCCGTTAAATGCGCAGTTGGGACTTGTTGCGATGATCGTATTAGCGACCGTCGAGTCGATGGTGGAGTAATTGCCTTGGATGCTGCCTTCTTCGAGCGCGAGGTTGCCATTCAGGTGCCAATGATTGTCGGGGCTGACATAGGACGCTTCCGCCTCAATGCCGTGAATGTGCACCTTTGGGATGTTGGATATGCCACCATCGAACGGCCGTGGATCCGTTTCGATGTATTGCATATTTTTGTACTGATAGTCGAACGCCGCAAGATTCAGGCGCACCGAGTCATCGAAGAAGAAGTTCTTCGATCCAACCTCGATCGCGGTGTTCGTCTCAGGCTCAAATGCGGGCGGAATGACGATCTGCCCGTAGCTGCCGTTCACGCCACCTGGCTTGTAGCCGCGCGAATAACTCGCATAGAGCAAGTTCACGGGTGAGAGGTCATAGTCCGCCTCAGCGCGCCACGTCGTCACGTCGTCCTTGGTCTTGTTGAAGACGGTGTTGTAGCCGGGCGGAGGATTGAAGGCCGAGAAGTTGAAGCTGTCGTCGCTATAGCTGTCGTGATTGAGGCGACCGCCCGCCGTGATGCGGAAATTGTCGGTGACGTGATAGGTCGCCTGCGCGAAGAAGGACTGCGACCGACGTTTGACGAGCGAGTCATTGCCGTAAGCAAGATTCGGCGGGTAGGGAGGATTTTCGATACCCGGTGTAACCGCAACGATGTTTCCGGGAGAGCCGGGCGCAGCGCCAAATCCCTCAAACTCCGCCACGAACTGGTCACTGCTCTGCTTCAACCAGAAGAAGCCCACGATCCACTCCAGCTGCGAACCGGGGTTGGATAGGATGTCGAACTCCTCGGTGTAGCTGCGCAGCTTGGTGTTCCAACCCGCAACATGATCATAGGCGCCGATCTGCGCAAAGGTACTGCGGTCGCTGTCTTCCTGTAGCACACTGTTCATATGCTGATAGGCACTGACAGACTTGATCGTGAACCACGGTGCCTGGTAGCTCAGGTTCAGGTGATAAAGCTCGGTGGTGAGCTTCGACTTGGACGGGTAATCCTGCGAAATCCGCCATGGGCTCTTGTTTGGATCGTTGACGTTCTTCTGCGCCTGGCCGTGCTCATCGGCGTCATACCATTGGCCGGTCAGCGTCGCGGAGAAGTTCTCCGTTGGCTGCCACAGGATAGCGCCCTTGTAGCCGGTGTTGTGGGCGTCATCCTCGCGGAAGCCGGGGATCGCCGTGTCCGTTGTGAAGCCCTTGTGATCGAACCGCTGCACCGAACCGCGCACCGCCACGGTGTCGTCGATGGGCACATTCAACTCGACGCGTTCGCGCGTCAGGTTGTAGGTGCCGTAGCTGAAATCAGCTTGGCCGCCAAAACCGCTGAGATCCGGCTGCTTGGTATCGATATTGATTGCGCCGCCGATGGAGCTTTGTCCGTACAACGCGCCCTGCGGGCCGCGCAGCACTTCGATATGGTCCACGTCGAAGAGGGTTTGCGACAGCGAGATCGTGTTTACGACATAGACGCCATCGACGAACAGCGAAGTGCCGGGAACGGTCGTCAGATCGTTTTCCGGTGTTTCCGAGCCGACGCCGCGGATGGTGACGATGTTCTCGAAGCCCGATGTCTTGGTCGACTGAAGACTTGGCACCGTGCCATTCAGGTCGGCCACCTGTGTAACGAACGACTTGTCCAGCGTCGCCGCGGACACCGCGGTAATCGCCAGCGGTGTTTTCTGCACGTCGGTGGCACGGCGCTCGGCCGTCACCACAACTTCTTCGACACCGCCGGCTGCAGGCGCGCCGGAGGATGTTTGCGCGCGCGCTGGCATCGACCATGCGCTGGCGGCGGCCATGCAGGCCAAGGCAACAAGCGCTTCACGCGAACGCAGAGTAATCTTAGACATCGGCAGTCCCCCTCGACTGAACGGGCGGTTGGCCGTCCCGTTTACGCTTGGTCACACAAGTAACTGTTTCTGCTTCTATACCCACAGCCCCCAAGCTGTTCCGGCTAGCGTAACACCTTTCCCGAAGGGGCTCGCGACCGTTCAAGCTTCATGCAAAATACACATACTTGCAATCAGGACACTTGGCTTGGACGCAGGCGCACCATGATTATTCCAAGCCGTATTCCCGCGCGCTTTACCAAAGACAGTCCGGAGCACGTTGCGCAATGAACACAACGACGAAGAAAGTTCGGCCTGCGAAAAAATTAAACACATGGATTGCGCCGAAGCGCACGGCCCTCCTGGTTATCGATCTTCAAGTGGATTTCGCCAGCCCGGCCGGCGCGCTTGGTAAGGCAGGCGCTGATCTTTCCGCCGTTCCCGCGGCCTTGGCGAAGGCTGCAAGCCTTGCGGATGGCGCCCGCGCCGCCGGTGCAATGGTAATATTCATCCGGTTGGAAACGCGCGGCGAAACCGACTCACCGGCTTGGGTGGAAAGGACGCGCCGGCTCGGTGGCACGCCGGAAAAGGATCTCGCGATCTGCCGCGCGGGCACGCCGGGCGCTGAGTTTTGCGGACCGCTGCTCGCGCCGGGTGATATCGTAATCGTCAAGTCACGCTACAGCAGCTTTGTGGGCACAAACCTCGACTCGATTCTGAAAGCGAAGGGCATCGATACGCTGGTGATGTGCGGCCTCACCACCGAATGTTGTGTGGATTGCACGGTGCGCGACGCCTTCCACCGCGACTATCATGTGTTCCTGGCAGCCGATGCGTGTGCGTCCTGCGACAAGACACTGCATGAGGCCGCCGTGCAGAGTTTGGAACGTAATTGCGCGATTGTTGTGCGCACGGATGACGTGGTGAAAGCTTGGACCGGTTGAAAGAAGATTACGAAACAATCGAGGTTCGCCCCCTCACGCTGAAGATCGGCGCCGAAATCGGCGGCGTCGATCTCTCCCATCCGAGCGATCGCCAGATAGGCGAAGTAAAAAGGGCGCTGGCCGAGCATCTCGTCATATTCTTCCGCGATCAGCATCTGACCCATGACGAGCACAAGGCGTTCGGCCGCCATTTCGGCAACCTCGTTCTCCACAGCGCCGTGCCGGGCCTTCCCGATCATCCGGAGATCGTGGCGATCCACGCCGATGCGAATTCCAAATATATCGCCGGCGAAGACTGGCATTCCGACCTCACCTGCGATGCGCAGCCGCCGATGGGGAGCATTCTTTATCTCCACACGGTTCCAGAAACCGGCGGTGACACCATGTTCGCCAGCATGTATGCCGCTTACGAAGCGCTATCGCCGCGAATGAAGGCCTATCTCGAAGGTCTGACGGCCGAGCACGATGCCGACCATGTTTATCGCCCGCTTTTTCCAGACGTGGACAGGCGTTATCCGCGCTCCGTCCATCCTGTCGTGCGGATACATCCGGTGACAGGCCGCAAGGCGTTGTTCGTGAATGGCTCCTACACCACGCGCATCATGGAACTGCCCAAAACGGAAAGTGATGCGATCCTCGCCTATCTCTACCAGCACATCACCAATCCGAATTTCCATGTCCGCTTCCGCTGGCGGCCCAATTCGGTGGCATTCTGGGACAATCGCTGCACGCAGCATCTGGCGGTATGGGACTACTTTCCGCAAGTACGCTCTGGCTTCCGCGTAACTATCGGCGGCGACACGCCGGTTTGATCAGCCCGCTTTGCGGACTTCCGCCGGCTCTTCGCCTTCATGGCCGGTAGAACGGCGATATTCGCGCGGCGACATCGCATACTGGTTGCGAAAAGCGCGGCTGAAGTGGGCGGAGTCGTTGAAGCCCCAGCGGAAGCAGATTTCCGAGATCGACAGCCGCGCGCACATGGGACTGGCCAGATCCATCCGGCAACGCTCCAGCCTGCGCACACGCAGATAGTGGCCGAAGGTATCGCCGGCGGCGGCGAACAGCTTCTGGACATAGCGGGGCGAAACGCCGCTCTTGTCGGCGAGTCTCCGCAATGAAAGATCGGTGTCGGGCAACAGCGTTTCGATCGTCTGGCAGATGCGATGCAGATGTGGGGACAGTGCACCGGCACCTGCCGCTTCGCTCTGGTTCACTTCGGCGAGGCTCGCCGCGAGAAATTCCGTCAGCGCCAGCTCGACGGGGCGAAGCTCGTCTACCGTCAGCCGGGGCAGCGCGTTCGCTGTGGAGCGCAGCAGCCCGGAGAAAATCCCCGACACGCCATTATCCGCCTGGAGGCGTCCGATCTTCAAGCCACGCACGGACACCAGCCGGTGATCGAGCGCCACGCGCGGCGCGCGCACGAAAAGAATGCGGCAGCGCGTTTCCATCAGAAGCGTGGCGGCGCGGCCTGTGGGGCCGTAGGCAATATCGCCGACCGCCATCTCGGTACTGGCATCATCGCTTTGGATGGCGGCTTTGCCTTCCACAAGCACCGCCAGCCAGATCGCCGCGGGAAGATCGGTGCGGCGCCCGCTGATCGCCTGTGCATCCGCATCGATGAGCGCGAACTCCATCCCGAGTGTGGAGGTCAGGCAAGTGACCGACGCCTCAGGCGGTTCGCGCTCTTGCAGATCGCCAACCGGCAAACCAAGACGATGCATGGCATCACGCCAAGCGGATGCCCGCTCCGATGGCGGAAATGTTTCCGTGCTGAACCGCCACGCCTCCACCGACCTGAAACCTCTACTGCTGGGCGCCTGGGGCCGCAGAATAGCCTAAACGCGCACGAGAAGGCGTATCACAGAGATGGAGGGGGGTGACAAGCATATATAAGGAGGGCCGTTACCGGTGCGCGGCGCGGGCTACCTTGTGGGCTTCCCAGGCCTTGCGGTAGCGCAGAACCAGCCAGCGATTGAACTGCGATTGAGCGCCTTCCTGCCAGGAATAGCGCCCTCGCGTGGCAAAGCGGGACCGCAACCCCTGCTGTACCAAACCGTCGACATGCATGTCCTGGGCGATGATCTTCTTCGCCGAGGTCATGATCATTTCCAGACGATGCTCGAAGGCCGGATTTTCCATCGCACCCGGCGCAACGAGGATGCCAGTGTCCTGTTCCATCGTCTCGGCACCGGTCGGGCGCAGGATCAGATAGATCACCAGATCGCTCGTCATTACCAGCGACAGCGTCGGCGGGACGTTGGCGAAGGTCATACGGCCCCGGTCTTCCTGCGTGAGATGCGGGAATATCGGCAGGACCGCGCGCTGCGTGGGATTGAAACTCGCATCGGGATGAAGCGTGCCGTTATAACGGAGGAAGCCCGCATCGGTTGGCTTGGAATCCGGAAAGATCGCGCGCTCGCTCGGCACGAAATCGTGCAGCGGCCCGCGATGCAGCTTGCTCGCGTGATAGCCGTCGTTGTTGTTCTCGAACATGACCTTCCAGTTCCACGCGAATTGTCCGGTCATGGGCGAAAGCATCTGCGCATCCGCGAGACGATAGTTCGCGATCGCCGCATCCACTGGCGCCAGCCGCGGCGCTAACGGCGCCGCGTCGGAATCGAAATTGATGAAGATGAAGCCGTTCCAGATTTCCACCTTGAACGACGGCAACTGCACCGACTTTTTGTCGAAATCGCAGGTGCGATCCATCGCCGGCGCGTTCACCAGATCGCCATTCAGTGCATAAACCCAATGGTGATAGGGGCAGACGAAACCGCGCGCATTGCCCGCGCCCTCCGCCACCAGCATGGCGCGATGTTGGCAAACGGCCGACATGGCGTTCAACTTGCCCGTGCGGTCGCGCGCCACAATGATCGGCTCACCGATGATGCGCGTGGTGAAATAATCCCCCGGCTCTTTCACCTGCGCTTCGCGACCCACGCATAGCCATTCGTGGTTGAAGGCCGCTTCCTGCTCGAAGCGGTAGAAGGCTTCATCGGTATAGCAGGCCGGCGGAAGGGTATTGGCGCTTTCGATAGGCTCGTTGGAGCTTTCGAGCGCGTCGAAAAATGCGTCGCTGAGCACGTCCATAACGATCTGCTTCCTGATTGCGGCCCTTGCGGCAAGGCTTCGACAATCTAGAAGGTGGTTCCCGAAACCGTCTTGTTCATAGATGCACAGGGATTTAGTCGCTATCTGGACCAAGGATTGGTCGCGTGCGGGCAAGACGGCTGCCTTTTCGTGACCCAGATTACGACAGTCTTTGATCCAAGAGGAACGCCATGACGGTCACGGCCCTGAATGCGAAAGAGCTGAAGCCGGGGTTCGGGGCCCAGATCATGGACCTTGATCTTCGCAAGGCGACGGGCGCCGATCGCGCCGATGTCGTGGAGGCGTTCCAACACCATGGCGCCATCGTTCTGCGCGATCAGAAACTCACGCCTGACGATCTGATGACGTTCATCGCGGCGTTCGGCCGCGCCGAAGACCACACGCTCAAGCAGTTCACTCTGCCGGGCTATCCGAAGATTTACATCCTTTCGAACCGCACCAAGGACGGCGTTCCGATTGGCGCACACAATGACGGCGTGGGCTGGCACACCGACTACAGCTACAAAGCCGAGCCGGTGATGTGCACTATGCTCTACGCAGTAGAGGTGCCGCCGGAAGGTTCCGACACGCTGCTCGCGGATGGCTGCGCAGCGTGGAACGCGCTCAGCCCCGAGCGCCAGGCGCAGCTGCTGCCGCTGAAGCTGCATCACAGCTATCAGCATTTCATGCGAACCCGCCAATATGGCGCGCAGGAATTGCCGGAGGAGATCAAGCGCACCAACCCGGATGTCGTCCATCCACTGATCCGCACTCATCCCGCCAATGGGCGAAAAGCGCTTTGGCCATCCACCGGCACGGTCACCGAAGTGATCGGCATGCCAAATCCCGAAGGCCTTCAGCTGATCGAGGAACTGGTGGAGTTCATGACACAGGAGCAGTTCGTCTATCGTCACAAATGGAAGGTGGGCGACCTTCTGATGTGGGACAATCGCTGCACGCTCCACACCGGCACGCTCTACGACGATACCAAATATTTCCGTACGATGTATCGCCTGTGGGTTCAGGGCGATAAGCCGTACTAGGCGGCCGCCCAAAATCCCGGCAAATATCATCCAGAAATTCATCACGGCTGCCACATAAATCGGCAACCGTGAGTTTTTTGGCATTTTGCTTCGCGCGCCTCACACTTCGCCGTTGCCGGACGCGCGAATAGCACCGACGGTGAAGAGAGTTTCCTTGCAGAGGCGCAGATGCTGCTGTCATCGGACAAACGCGAATTCAACGGTGCGGAGCCGAACGCGCCATCCGCCCTTCATAGGCTCCGCGCAACCCAGCAAACCGTTCACTGGGGGTATTTCGATGCGGCGCGCGCACCGGTGCTGAAGGTCAAAAGCGGTGATCTCATCCAAGCCGAAGCCGTAACGCACCATGCGGGCGACGATCCGGACCTGATGATGGACGATGGTGTTCATGCGATCTTCAACGGCATTCCGCCGGAGGATCGCAACCCCGGTGTCCACATCATGACCGGGCCGATCCATATCGCCGATGCAAAGCCGGGCGATATGCTCGAGGTGCGCTATCTCAGCATGACGCCACGCTGCCGATACGGCTCGAACCTCGCGGCGAACTGGGGCTATCTCTACAGGGAGTTCGGCGAAAGGGAACGTGTCACGATCTACAGGATCGACAAGGGCGCCACGACCGCGGAAGCCCTCTACGCTTACGACTTCCCCGGAAAATATGAAGTGCCGGGAACGGTCACGCGCTGCCCTGAATGCGACCGGGAGAAGGCATTGCCCGGCGTGCGCATTCCGGTCCGTCCGCACTTGGGAACGGCCGGCGTGGCGCCCGATGTGGAAGGCCGCGTAAGCACGATTCCGCCGGGCCGTCATGGCGGCAATATCGACAACTGGCGCATCGGTGCCGGCGCCACGATGTACTACCCGGTGCAGGTGGACGGCGCGCTGTTCTCCATCGGCGATCCGCATATTTCACAAGGCGACGGCGAATTGTCGGGCACGGCCATCGAAGCGTCGCTGGATGTCGTGTTTCAGGTAGTCCTGCGCAAGGATTTCACCTTCCCGTCGCCGCTACTGGAAACACCAGAGTGCTGGATCGTTCACGGCTTCGATGAAGACCTGAATGTTGCCATGCGTAACGCGTCGCTCGACATGCTCACGCTGCTGCATGAGCAGCGCGGTTTGTCGAAGAATGACGCCTATTCGCTCATGAGCGTGACAGCGGATTTCGCGGTCACGCAGGTCGTGGACGGCAAGCAAGGCATCCATGTGCGCATGCCGCGCCTGATATTCCCACCAGATGCCGATTGATCGTTAAGAAACGATTTTTGCCTGTGTCTTGGCTTTGATCTCGTCGGCGCTGGTTCCCGGCGCGACTTCGAGCAGCTTCAGCCCATGCGGCACGACGTCGAACATACCAAGATTGGTGATGACGCGGTGAACACAGGCTTTTCCAGTCAAGGGCAGTGCACATTCCTTCAGCAGCTTCGGGTTTCCGGCCTTGTCGGTGTGCTCCATCGTCACGACGACGCGCTTAACGCCGGCGACCAGATCCATTGCGCCGCCCATGCCTTTCACAAGCTTGCCCGGCACCATCCAGTTCGCCAAATCGCCCTTCTCCGAAACCTCCATCGCGCCCAGGATGGAAAGATCGATATGACCGCCACGGATCATCCCGAAGGAGTCGGCTGAAGAGAAAAACGACGTGCGGTCGAGCTGCGTCACCGTCTGCTTGCCGGCATTGATGAGATCTGGGTCGACTTCGTTCTCGCGCGGAAACGGACCCATACCGAGCATGCCGTTCTCGCTTTGCAACGTTACGTCCATGCCGTCGGGGATGCAGTTCGCCACCAGAGTAGGGATGCCGATGCCGAGATTCACATAGAAGCCGTCGCGCAACTCGCGCGCCGCAAGCTTCGCCATCTCATCGCGTGTCCAGGCCATGTCAGTTCTCCCGTACCGTGCGCTTCTCGATGCGCTTTTCATATTCCGCGCCCCTGAGAATGCGCTGCACGAAGATACCCGGCGTGTGGATCGCGTCCGCATCAAGCGCACCGACGGGCACAATCTCCTCCACTTCTGCGACGGTGACCTTGCCCGCGGTGGCGATCATCGGATTGAAGTTCCGAGCGGTCTTGCGATAGACGAGGTTGCCCTGCGCGTCGCCGCGCCATGCCTTCACGATCGACAGGTCTGCCTTCAGCCCGCGCTCGAGGATATAGGTTTGACCGTCGAACTCCTTCGTTTCCTTTCCTTCCGCGATCAGGGTACCGACACCGGTCTTGGTGTAGAAGCCCGGAATGCCCGCGCCGCCGGCACGAATGCGCTCCGCCAGCGTGCCTTGTGGATTGAATTCAAGTTCCAGCTCGCCGGCAAGATATTGCCGTTCGAATGTCGCGTTCTCGCCAACGTAGGATGAGATCATCTTCTTGATCTGGCGCGTTTGAAGAAGAAGTCCCAAGCCGAAATCGTCGATACCCGCGTTATTGGAGATGACGGTCAACCCCTTCACGCCGCTGTCGCGCAGCGCGTTGATGAGATTTTCCGGAATGCCGCATAGCCCGAAACCGCCGGCCATGATCGTCATGCCATCAAAAAGCATGCCATCGAGTGCCGCCGCCGCGCTGCTGTAGAATTTGTTCGCCATCCCGTGGATGATCCCGCCTTCGAGGAGTCCGTAATCTTTTGGCTGCGAGGCTCGAAGTCAAGCAACTAACCTCGGACGCTCGCAAGCCTCGGCGGTCCGCTTTCCGGAACTGAACCACGCGCGACGATCATTCAAACGGGCCGGAGGCATCAACGGCGCGCAAGTCCAAGAACAAGGAAACTGCGTGACATTTTCGATAAGAAACACCTACAGAAGCGCATCCAGGGCAGCACATCAGGCCAAAACGCTCTTGCTCGGGAGGTCAATGGGGACTCGATCGAACGCAAGAAAAGCTTCATCGACCTCTGCGTCGAATTCATCTGCTACCCCTGTGATCTGTTTTGCAACAAGGGCGCCAATCGCGGGGGCAAGCTTAAAGCCGTGACCGCTAAATCCATTTGCAACATAAAATCTTTCAATCGGCGTTGAGCCCACGATTGGATGCACATCGCGCCGATTCACGGTGTAAAGGCCACTATAACCGCGGACATTCCTGAAGTCCTTTAAGCTCGGAATGCGATGCTGAAGCGCATGGAGCTTGGTTCTGATGAAATCGTCATCCGCATATTTTTCATAATTGCCGGGGTCCGCAACGGCCTCCTGCTCATCTTCCTCACGTACCGAGCCAACGATAATCTGCTGCCCCCTATTCTGTGTTCGAAAATATATTCCTCCCCGAATATCGGCACAAACAGGCAGGCCACCGAACACTTCAGGAGGCCGATCGACGAGAGCAATTTGAATCCGTGTCGGCGCTAGTGGCCAAGGACATGGCAGACCTGCCATGTCAAATACTTCATTACACCACGGCCCAGCCGCATTGATCAGACATCCGCACTTGACCTCGGTCCCATCTGCGAGACGGATTCCGGCAACGCGGCCGTTGGAGATGCTGAGACCTTCGACCTTCGAGCGGAAGCTCACTTCAACGCCGCGCAATCGGGCGCTTCGTATGAGATCCTGAAGCGCATCCATCGGATCAAAGTACCCGCCGTCTACTTCCAGAAGATGCAGAGCGCCCCCCACGCAATCATGCTCTTCAGCGGAGATCAGATTCGGCAGTACGACGCAGGGGTTTATCGCGGGAAATCGCGCCGCAATCTCCGCATCATCGAGGACTTCCGCACGAACACCTAACGCGGTCAACCGCTGCGCTTCCCGAATGGGCCAATCGGGCTTTCCATCGCCAAGCCATAGCATTCCGTGCTGGTGGAATGCGGCGGCTGGATCGCCGATCCCGAGAAACTGCGGCCAGTTCTTGTATGCCGCGATGCCTGCGCTCGCCAGCCGCACCATCTCATCGCGGCTATATTTATAACGACAAACGGCCGAAGAAGCCCCGGTCGAGCCTTCTCCCGGTCCGATCCCTTTTTCAAGGACAAGCACACGGAGCCGGCTTCGTCTCGCGATCTGCAGCGCGATGCACATTCCAATTATGCCGCCGCCTATGATCGCAACATCTGCCGTACGAGACATTCCTCTGTTCCCTTAGTGGAGGAACCTAAGCCACATCGTCAGAAGAATGTCTGGATGGCCGACTGCACGGTGTACCCATCGTCGACAACAAAGATGAGGCGCCACTTGTCGAATGTTGTGCACGGGTGGGAAACGCCCAGCGCGACCATGTCGCCGACCCGGATAGCTTCGCCCGGTGCGAACGTCACATGCAGATGCTGATCGTTCACAGCGACAGCTTCCACGCCATTCGTTTCGCGCGGGTGCTTGTCGTGGCCAGGCCTGAACAGTTTCAGCGGAACTGGCAAGCCGGCGTCATGCCCGAAATCCCGGCGCCCTGCTCCGAGGATGGCGCGGCCTTGCTCCGGAATGGAAAGAACGTAGGCCCATACTTCCAGGGCATTCTGGAAACCCTGTTCGATGCCGCGCGCACGATCCGAGCGTCCCCGCACCTGGGCAAAGGACCGCTCGTATAGGCCTGCGTCATGGGTGAGATAGCAGCCGCTGCGCAGAACGACTTGCACATTCCTGCGCAAATTGGCGCCGGTGAATATCCGGGCAACGAGATCATAGTAAGCAGAGCCGCCGGCGGTCAGAATGACATCTTCGGAGCCGAACAGATTCTCCGCCTCGAGTCGCCGCGCCGTCGTCACGATGCGTTCCAGGAATTCTATGACCTTGGGCGTAGCCTCGGCTTGCGGCAGGGTTTGATATAGCCCTTCAAAACCCTCAACACCGCAGAGGAGCAAATCGGGCTCTGCGGCCTTTATCGCGCGCGCGACGGCGACGGCGTTCTCGACATCGCGGCAACCCGCACGCCCGCCCGGATAGCCAAGTTCGAGAAGAACCCGCAACGGCCGTCCGGCGCGTCTTTCTTTCGCCGCTCGCGCCAACCGCGAAACGCCTTCCGGTGAATCGACGAGGCAATAGAGTTCGAGCCGTGCATCGCCCGCGATCGCATCAAGCACATAAGCGATATCGCGAGGGCCGACAATCTCGTTCGCAAGGATGATGCGCTGTGCACCAGCCTCTCGCGCAACGCGCATCTGCTGCACCGTCGCGACCGTGATCCCCCAAGCTCCGTCCTTGAGCTGAAGCGCAAAGAGCTCCGGGCTCATGGTGGTCTTGCCGTGCGGAGCAAGCTTTACGCCGGTTTCCGAGACGAATGTGCGCATCCAGCGGCTGTTGTTGTCGAGCGCCGCCTGCCGCAACACAGCTACAGGCAAAGGCACGTCCTCGGCCAATATATTCCAGCGCGACGCGGCGATGGCCGCTCGGCGAAGATCGTCTTCGCCATAGGGAACGCCCTTCGTCCTGCGATCAATCGAATAATCGTTGGCCAATTCAGCAGCCTTATTTCCAAACCGACTTCGCGACGCGCACCCAGTTCAAGCCGAGAATGCCGCGAATGTCGGCTTCGCTATAACCCCGCTTCAAGAGTCCCTCTGTTATATCGGGGAGTTGTTCCGGCTGGGCCACCTGAATGTCCAGATCGTAGCCAGCCGGATAGGTTTCAGCGGACTGCTTCACATGCGCCATGAGGCTTTCCATGTCGTAGACCCAGTCCAGGCCGATGCCGACATGCGAAGGTCCCGCGCGCTGCACGAGATGATCGATATGCCTCAATAGCAAATCGGTCGAAGCGTCATTCTGCCCAAGGAACAGGCCGATGCCGTTTGCGCCGATAACCCCGCCGGTCTTGGCGCAGGCGTCGATCTGATCATCGGTGATGTTGCGCTCGTGATTCCAGACCGTGCGCGGGTTGGCATGCGAGAAGATCACGGGCGCCTTGCTGCATTCGAACGCGTCCATCGAGGTCCTGTAGCCGGTGTGCGAGCAATCCACGATCATGCCGACCCTGTTCATCTCGGCGATCAAAGCAAAGCCGAAGCGGCTCAGCCCACCGTCCGACCGTTCATGACATCCATCGCCCACGTGGTTCTTCTGATTGTAGGCCAGCAGCGCATGGCGGACACCGAGCTTGTAGTACAGCTCCACCAGCCCCACATCGCGATTAAAAGCATTCGTTCCCTGGAAGTTGAAGTTCACGCCCAGGCGCCCATCGGATTTGGCGGTAAAAATGTCGTCCACGGTTTCGCAAAGCCGGAATGTTTCGGGATGGGAGAGAAAATATTTGCGCTCTTCGGCTATCATCTCGATGGTTTCTTCCACCGTCTGGCCGTCGGTCGCGACGGTCACCGAAACAAAATCCGCCCCCGACGCGATGTGATGC
Source organism: Rhizomicrobium sp. (assembly GCA_036488415.1). Lineage (GTDB taxonomy): Bacteria > Pseudomonadota > Alphaproteobacteria > Micropepsales > Micropepsaceae > Rhizomicrobium. The sequence goes on along the minus strand of DASXHQ010000006.1, from coordinate 4,159 downwards.
GAAAGCGCGGTGCGCTTCAGCTCGGGGCGCCCGAAGCCTGACCACGGCACCGTGTTGTCCCAAACGAGGGCGTCCGCATGAAGCTTCGCGGCCGCCGGAGAGATTTTCCAATTTGCCGTATCGATTGTCGTCGTGGTCGTCATGATTTCCTCGGCTATGATCTAGTGATTGAGAGGATTGGGCTGTATGGTGTGGCTCCGCAGAAGCGCTGCGACGGATTTTGCGCGCGCACCCCAGAGCGCCGCCGCGCTCACACAAGAGAGCAGCAACGCGATCATCATCGAGTAACGGATGCCCGTTCCGGTTCCGAAGACGTGATCGTTCAGATAGCCGACCGCGACCGGTCCCAGGAAAGCGCCGGCATATCCGATCATGAGAACGAGCGTGACATAACGCCCGCGAAACGCGTTCGGCACAACACCCTGAATGATGTCGATCTGTGGACCGCCGTGAAGATTGAACAACAGGAATGCGGCGCCAAATACAATGACGGCTGCAAACGGCGTCCCGAGCAAAGGCAAGACGGCGATGAGCGCCGCGGGAATTACGTAAGAGGAAATAACGACGGCAAGATTGGCGTTTTCATATCCGCGCCGTTTGAGCCAATAGGCGATAACCCCGCCTGCCCCAATACCGAAACCGGATCCAACGGTCAGAACGAGGCCGGACAGAGCGCCCGCTTCGGCCGGGTTTTCGGAAAACATGCGAATGAAATATTCGGGAAGCCAGGATCGCGACGCATAGATGAGGATGTTGGCTGCGGATGTGCCCAACGCGACGGCTGCCAACGCGCCCCAGTGCTTGCGCAAATAGGGGAGAAATTTCGCATCGGCGGCGCCATTGTCCTGTGCCGTTTTGTGACGCGCCGGCTCCTCGATGGTGAACAACAGGATTGCCCCCAGAGGCGCAGGCGCGCTGACCAGGATGAACGACCACTGCCACCACGCGATATGGCCGACAAACGGAAGAGCGATTTCGGCAAGATGGTGGGAAAGCGCGATCGCGCCACCACTCAACAAAACCGCCAATCCGACGCCGCTGGTGCCGCAAAGCTGCAGGAGCGTGAAAGCCATTGTCCGGTGCCGCGGTGCGAACATGTCCGACAGGAGCGAGACCACGGTCGGGTAGAACCAGGCGCCACCCATCGCGACACCGACTTTGAGCGCGAAGAGAACCCAGAAGTTAGGCGCAAAGGCGCACAGCACATTCGTGACGGTCCAGGTCGCGATGGCCGCCGCCAGAAGATTGCGCCTGTTCCATCGATCCACCAACGCCGCCATGGGAAGGCCCATGGCGAATATGGCGATCATGGGAGGCCCGGCCGCGAGCAGGCTGAATGCGGTGTCGTTGATGCCATAGGCCTGCTTGATGGGCGCCACGAGCAGCGTGATGACCTGAATGTCCGCGAAGTAGAAAAAATAGGCGAAGATGAACAGCACCAGCGCATAGGTGGCGCGGGAGATGCTGGGAAACGCGCCAGCTGTCTCCGTTTCGCGCAAGACAGCGCCATCGCCGGAATCGATAAACGCCTGCTCAACCATGGGTGACTGCCCATTCGCGGAATGCCGGTCCCAGCGGAGCGATGCGGACATCCGGCCGGAGGTGGCGATAAGGGAATTGGCGGTGATCGGTGACGTTGAATCCGGGAGAGTCGACGACCAGCACCGCGCCGGCGATGTCCCCGAAATCGTTTCGGAAGTGAACGCTGCTTTTCAGGACAAGGACGCACTGGCTTTCGGGATCGAAGCCGAGATGCCGGAACATCTCCCGGTCGTAAGGCTGGATACGCGCGCTCGCCACGACGATGCGCACGCCATCGAGGCGAAGCAGCGCCGTTTTGCCGAGCCGGATCGTCTGTCCGCGCAGCATCGGCCCTTTGCAGACCACATTACCGTCGCTCAAGGCTTCGACAATGAAGCGACCGCGCACGGGCTCGCCACCGGACGCGATCTTGCTTCCCAATGCGAGATCGAGTTCCGCTCCAATACCGGCCTCGTGCGCAGCGTTCGCGGCCTCGGGATCGTAAAAGACGCCCAGCGCGGCGTCCCGAACCCCGTTCTTCAGTAGCGCTTTTAGAACTCCAACCGTGTCGCTGCTCCCGCCGGATCCGGGATTGTCTTGCGTGTCCGCAAAGACGATCGGCCGGCCACCGTAGAGGTTCGCAGCCAGGGCGATCGCTTCGTCAGGCGTGTAGGTCCGGCCGGCGAAATCCGCTTCGCGCTCGAGGATGCATGCATAAAGTTTGTCGGCCGCCGCTTCGGCCGCCGCGCGATTCTGGGCGTAGGCCACCACCGCCGGTCCGCAATCATGAATGTCCGAAGCCGGGAAGCCCTCTGCGAAGGAGAGGCTGACGATTGGCGGCGTCTCAAGTGCTTCGAGCGTCGCAAAGATCGACTTCGCCGGCTCGATGGTCGTGCACTGCCACACCGGCGGTATCAGAAATGGAAGCTTGCGGAACGCCTTCTCCGGAATCGGCTTGCCGTTCAATATCCCATGCAGCAAATGGGCAGCTTTGCGTCCGCACTCCGCCATGTCGATGTGGGGATAGGTCCGGTAAACGATCAACGCCGTCGCAAGTTCGACCATCTCCGCCGTCACATTGGCGTGCAGGTCGAGCGTCGCCACAATCGGAACATCACCGGTGACGGCGCGCACCCGACGCAGGATTTCGGACTCGGCGTCCTCATACCCTTCGGCGATCATCGCGCCATGCAGGCAAAGATAAACCGCGTCGATTGGTCCGGCCGTGGCAATCCCGCCGACAAGATCGCCGCTGATGGCATCGAAAGCCTCGGTGGTCAGTTCTGCTGCCGGCTGGGCGATGGCCCAGGTCGTGGGCCAGAGGTCATGCCCGAGCTTCGCCATTTCATCGGCAAAACCGCTGATCCCCCAATTTTTTCCCTGCAGTGCTTCCATAAGCGGCGTGGTGCGAGACGCATAGGGGCGGCCGGTGATGTCAACGAAATCCCCATACGTCGTCTTCGCCGGAAAAAACGAATTGATCTCGGCTTGGAAGCCTCCGATTGCGATGCGGGCCATGGCATATCCCGAAGCCGCCTGCTGCGCGGCTGTTACATTTTACATTACATCTATAATGTTTCTTGCTGTCAACACGGCAACCGTAGTGCGCCTCCCCATTTCACGCCCCACCCCACAGCATCTCCGGGCAGAAAATGTTTCCGTCCCCATATTGCGCAGCGGGTTGGCGATCACTTGCGAGCCAAAGGGGCGCGTCCAGATCGACATAGTCGCACAGTTGGCCCACCACGAAAGCCGGCGCCATCGCGAGCGACGAGCCTCCCATGCAACCGACCATCGGCTGCATGCCCAGTTCTCTGATGCGCCGGGCCATCGCTAAGGCCTCCGTCAGCCCGCCGCATTTGTCGAGCTTGATGTTCACGATGTCGAAGCGGCCGACGAGGCCGGGGAGATCGTCAATTCCCTGCGCGCTTTCGTCCGCGGCAACAGGTATGGAAGAATCAAAGCCGTCGAGGTCGCCTTCCCGTCCAATTGCAAAAGGCTGTTCCACCATTTGCACATTGGCAGCAAGCAGGGTCGGCATGAGCTCTTCCAGCGACTTGCGCGTGAAACCCTGATTGGCATCCACGCCGAGCCAGGCGTCAGGCCGCGCATCGCGCGCCGCCTTCACGCGCGCGGCGTCCTCATTATCACCCGCAAGCTTGAGCTTCAGCGCCTGAGCCTGTGTCCATGCTGTTGCGGCGGCCGCAACGGCCTGGGGCTCGTCCGCGCTCAGCGTGAAGGTCGTCCGCAAAGTTCGCAGCGGCGCGACACCTGCCATTTCCGCCACAGACTTCCTTGAGCGCTTAGCGTCGATGTCCCAGAGCGCACAGTCAAGCGCGTTGCGCGCGCCACCTTTCGGCAAAAGCGTTTGCAACGTCGCACGATCTGCGCCCCGCTCAATCGCCGGGCGCACCCCCTCGATTTGCCGGACCATATCGTCGGGTCCGCCGTCACGATAGTAGACGCCGGTGGCTTCGCCGCGGCCGGAAAAATCCCCGTCGCGCAATGTCACCACGATCGCGGGAAACGATGTGAATGTGCGGCCGCTGATCCGGAGGGGCGTTTTGAACTCCAGGGTTTCCTGCTCAACCTGCAATTCGATGGTGTTCGACGCAGAAACCAAAAATGCCTCCATGCG
>DASXHQ010000121.1:0-9145 GCA_036488415.1 Rhizomicrobium sp. | reverse complement strand
TGCCGGGAAACGGGGTTCAAAAGAGGCGCGGAAACTAGTGGCCGGGGCAGCGCCTGTCAACGCCCTAGGGTCACTTCCGGTATCAGCCGAAAGCGTAGAGTTTACAAGGGATTATCATGGATTTGCGGACGGGGATGGCTTGGATGGTTCGGGGAACGGGGGTGGCATTGGCCTTGGGTCTGGCGGCCTGCGCGACACCGGGGGCAGTTGAAGCGCATCACCAGACCCTTGTTGCACAGAACGCCCAGCCCGCGGTTGCCAGTGCCGCGGACCTGAAATTCGCGCAGTTCATCCGCGACTTCCGCGCCACCGCCATCGCCGTCGGAATCCGCCCCGATATCTATGACGCGTCCATGTCCGGCATCAGGCGCAACGCCAGTGTCGAGCAGGCCAATCTCTCGCAGCCGGAATTCGTGAAGCCGGTGTGGAGCTATCTCGACAGCGCCGTGTCGGACGACCGCGTGTCGATGGGGCAACAGATGGAAGCCACCTATCCGTCGATGCTGGCGGGTCTGGAAAGCCGCTATGGCGTGTCGAAGGATATTCTCGTCGCGATCTGGGGCATCGAAAGCAATTATGGCCAGCAGATGGGCGGATACAACATGTTCGAGGCGCTCGCCACACTCGCCTATGACGGGCCGCGCCAGGATTTCGCGCGCCGCGAATTGCTGGCGGCGCTCAAGATGGAGCAGGAAGAAGGGCTCTCGCCCCAGCAGATGACATCCTCCTGGGCCGGCGCGTTCGGGCACACGCAATTCGAACCATCGTCTTTCGCGAGTCACGCCATTGATGGCAATGGCGATGGCAAGCGCGATCTGTGGCATTCACCGGCCGATGCGCTCGCCTCCACCGCCGTGCTTCTGACGAACGCCGGATGGAAAACGGGCGCGCCTTGTTATGTGGAGGTGACTCTGCCCTCGGGCTTTGCCTATGAGCAGGCCGATCCGGATCAGACCAAGCCCATATCCGACTGGAAGACGCTGGGTGTGAAGCGCCCGAACGGTCTGGATTTGCCGACAGGCGCGGGCGACGGCGCGATCTATCTGCCCGCAGGCGCGCGGGGACCGGCCTTCATGGCCTTCGACAATTTCCGCACGGTTCTCAAATACAACAACGCGGCAAGCTACGCGCTGGCGGTCTGCTATCTGGCGCAACGCATCCACGGCGGATCGCCGATCCTGGCATCATGGCCGCGAGACGAGCAGCCACTGTCGAGCGAGCAGCGCACGCAGTTCCAGACCGATCTGCAGTCGCTGGGCTACGACATCGGCACCCTCGATGGCGTGCTGGGCCGCAAAACTCGCAGTGCGCTGCGCGCCTATCAGAAAGCGCATGGCCTTCCCGCAGACGGTTTCCCCACGATGGAAATGTTGGGCCGCCTGAATGCGGATGTGAAGTCGCGTTAGTTGTTGGGAACCGGCGTTTCGGTCGGCTCTTCGAGTTCTTCCATTTCGGCCGGGACCGAGCCCGCGTCGCGCAGCACGCGTGAGAGGAATTGCGCCGCCAGCAACAGCAGCATCATCGCCGCGCCGAAGGCATAGGGCACGAAAGGCGAAAACTCGTAGAGCCAGCCGATCAACGGACCGAAAATGAAACCTGCTGCGCCCGCCGCGTTCAGCAGCCCCGCGACCGCGCCCTGTTCATGCCGCGACACAGCCAGCGAAGCGCCGGACGTAAATCCCGGCCGTGCCATGCCGAAACCGAGGCCCGACAGCACCAGCGCCAGAACCACCGTCGAAAAATCGCGCGCGATCAGGAACAGCAGGTTCGAGAACACCGCCGTTGCGATTCCGGCAATCGTCAGCGTGCGCGAGGAAAAGCGGAAGCGCTGCACGATCACGAACTGCGCGAACAGAGCCGCCATCGAGGACGCCATCAAGCCGATGCTGGTATAGGCGGCGGTCGTCTTGCCGTTCAGATGCAGCACGTCCTGAAAGAAGAAGCCGACGGTCTGGATCGGGATCGAGCCGATGAGGCTCAACACCAGGCCGAACGCCATGAAGGGAAACATGCGCGGCTCATACCATTTGAGCGTGCTGGTCTTCAGCGCATGCGATGTGGGGCGCGTGCGTTCGGGCAGCAGGAACCAGATGGCGGCGGCGCTGGCCACGGCAAGGCCGGAGATAAAATAGAACGGCGCGAGCAGGCCCAGGAAGGTGAGCGCCGAACCGATCACCGGCCCGAAGGTCGTTCCGAATGCGAACGCCATCGAAATGATTGCGATGCCGTGCAGCCGTTCCTTCGGCGTGGTGCGGTCCGCGACATAGGCTTGCGCCGCCGCCGAGGTGCCCGATCCGAAGGTGCCGTAAATCGAGCGCGAGAAGATCAGCGCCGGGAAGATGAGCGCCGCAGGAATCCATTTGTAGAGACCCGCGAGCATCGCGCTAGCGAAACAGGCGAAGGACACGGCAAAAGCGACAAGCCCCAAAAGCATCACGGGCTTTCGGCCCCAGCGGTCGCTGCGCAATCCCCAGAAGGCGGAGGAGAAAATCCAGATTGTCGCCGAAACGGCAAAGATCGAGGTGATCTGCATGGGGCCAAGACCGAGCGAACGGCCGAGCGGCGGCAGGATGGTATAGATCACCGACTGGCCCGCGCCCATGCAGACGAGACTGACGAACAGAATCGCGAAGGCGCGTTTGCGCTCGGCCGGCGTCGTGACGAACTGCGCGGCTTGCCGATAGCCTTTGGAGTGCTGGACGGAATGCGGATCGGGCATGCGCCTAACCACCGCAAACGCGCGAGAGCGTCAAGCGTGACCCGGTCGCACTTCCCTCGCAACAAGTGCGGCGTAGCTGCCCGGCCATGACAGACTTTAATGAAGATGCTTGAAGCGGACTTCTGACGCGTCGCTGCGTCCCTGTGCGTCCACCACCACGATGCGGGCGAAGCCTTCGCCGGGCGGCGCGACCATCACCGGCTGGAAGCGGTCGAAGCTGCCGATGAGCCGGCCGTTGACCAGCCAGGTAAGCAGGCCGACGCCGCCATCGGCTCTGAGCTGGATGTTCTTTTCCTTTGCGTCGGCGGTCGGCAGCGGAACGGTCGCGCCGTTCGGTGGAAAGCTGATCGTGGGCGGCGGCACATTGGTCGGCACCGGAACGGCGGCCTGCTGGATCTCGCGCGTGAAGACGCGAAGCCCCGGCGGCAACGCGTCGGTTGACGTTGCGAGAATGGCGCCCGCGGGCGGCGCCGGATCGGCGGTGCGGTCGTTCGGCAAGAGGCCGAACGTCCTGAGCAGGATCGGCCCCGCCGCTTCGCGCCCGACACTGCCGACACGCGGCGCGCCATCCGCGCGTCCAACCCAGACAGCAATGGTGTAGTCATTGGAAAACCCCGCCGACCATGCATCGCGGAAGCCGTAGGAGGTGCCGGTCTTGAACGCGATGGTGCGCTGCTTTGATAAGCCCTGCCCCATTGCCCAGCCTTCCGGCAGTGCGACGCCCGCGAGGATTTCGCGCAAATAATAAGCTGCGACCGACCCAAAGAGTTTGTGGCTGTCGCCGCCCGGCGTGTATTTCACATAGCGCAACGGTCGCGCGACGCCGTGATCGGCGATGCCAGTATAGAGCATCGCCATGTCAGCCAGCGAAATACCAAGGCCGCCGAGCGCCACAGGCAGGCTTGGCGTAGTGTCACCTTTCGGGAAAGCGAGGCGTGCGCCGGCGTTCTGCAAAGCAAGCGTGAAACGCAGCGGGCCGACGCGGTCCAGCACCATCACGGCCGGAACATTGAGCGACATGCGCAAAGCATCGCGCGCCGTCACCGCGCCCTGAAAGCCGCCGGAGAAGTCATGCGGCGCGTAATCGCCGAAGGTCGTCGCCTGGTCTTCCATCATGGTGGAGGGATGTAGAATGAGATCGTCAAACGCCAAACCATAGATAAACGGCTTGAGCGCGGAGCCTGGTGAACGCGAGCGGCGCGCCAGATCGATCTGGCCACTCTTGCCCCAGTAATCGGTGCCACCGACATAAGCGATGACGTTGCGCGTGCGGTTTTCCACCACGACGATGGCAAGCGAGGCGTGATCGTCGAAATAGGCGCTTTCCTGAATGGCGAGCCGCTCGATGGCCTGCTGGAGATTGGCGTCGATGGTGGTTTCGATGCGCGCGGTCTTGGCTTTCTGCGCCAGATGATAGGCCAAATGCGGCGCGATCAGCGGCATGGCGAGGCGGATGCTTGGCACGCCTTCATGCTCGGCAACCGTGACATCGCTTGCGCTGATCACGTCTTCCGCCACCATGCGGTCCAGCACCTTCTTGCGGCCGGCGATGGCGGCGAGGCCGTGACGATCCGGACGCAACCGGGCGGGCGATTGCGGCAACGCCACCAGTACCGCGCTCTCCGACAGATCGAGCGCAGCGGGCTCCTTGTTGAAATAAGCAAGCGAAGCGGCCCGCACGCCTTCGAGATTGCCGCCGAACGGCGCGAGCGTGAGGTACATCGAAAGAATGTCGGCCTTGGAATAGCGCTCTTCCAACTGGACGGCGCGGATCATCTGGAACGCCTTGGTGATCAGCCCGCGCGGACGCGGCTCCAACAGGCGCGCGGCCTGCATGGTGAGCGTCGATGCGCCGGAGACGATGCGGCCCGCGCCCGCATATTGAAACGCCGCGCGCACAACCGCCGCGGGATCGACACCGAAATGGGAATCGAAATTCTTGTCTTCGTACGCCTTGAGGATTTTCAGATAGCGCGGATTGACGTCCCGCACATTTGTCTTGAGCCGCCAGTATCCGTCTTTCGACAGGAATGGCCGGAGCAAGGTGCCGTTGCTCGCCACAACTTCTGGAGAGAGCGTCTCGTACCGCGTCATGTCCGGCGGATTGGCGCGGTCGGCGACGGCGACCGCGCAGGCGACGCCCGCAAACCCGAATGCGCCGACAATTAGCCTCTTACGCCAAACCTCGCGCATCGCGCCTGCTTACTTCTCCGCGCCCATGACTCGTTCCCCGCCAATGGTCACCGTCCCAATACTTGAGCGCGCATGGACCTGCGGCGAATACATATCCTCGACCACGGCGGCGGGCATGGCGAAGCTGCCTTGCGTCACCGCGCGCGCGACATAGGCGATGTGATAGCTCGGCGGAGGCGGTGGCGGCTTCTTGGGGTCCGGCTTCTCCTGATATTGCGAGCCGATGGTGAAGGCGGCGACGAAGCGGTCGTCGCGCGCATCCTCCATCGACACGTCGTTCAGGATATTGAGCCACGGATAGGCTTTGCCCGCGTCGCCCGCGATGGGCATTTCGATCTCAAGCCCGGCGGGCAGCAGATCGATCGCACCCATCTGGCGGTAATAGTTGTTCTGCATCTGCCCATCGATGGCGATGATCACGCGGTCGTTCTGCTTGAGCGCAGACAGATCGGCGGGCTGGCCCGCCATCGTCCACACCGTCTTCTTGATGGTAAGGCCGCTCGATTCCTCCGGCAGCGGGACCGACGGTGTGCCCTGCACCGATACCGTGCGCCACACTCCGGCATCACCGCGGTTGAGGATCGCAATGCCCTTCTGTAGTTGCGGCAATGTGGGTGACAAACGCACCGCGCCGTCGCGTGGCGTCTGCGGCTGGCCGTTGATGACGATGTTGAGCGGCATACGCTGCTTGGACAATTCATAGGCCGCACGCAGCATCCACGCCTTCTCCTGGGTGGTGGTGGCGTTGAGGCGCATGTTCACGTCGTCCACACGCTTCATCAGCGCCGGAACGATCTCAGGATCGCCGCCTTCCATCGCTAGCGCCGTGGCGCCGGCGAGATCGCGCACCAGTGAGCCGTAATCGTCCGTCGAATAGGTGAGCGGATCGGCGGCCATGATGAGGCCGCGCGCACGATTGAAGGCATAGTTGGCGCGGCTCTTGTCGCCCGCTTGCGCTGCGGCGGCCCCAGTCAGCGCGGCGGCGATGGCATTGTTCCATTCCGCGCCGCGCGTGTCGGAGAAGTAGCGCAGGTCGGAGAGATTCACCTGTCCCATCTTCGCCAGCACATAGAAGGCATAGGCGCGCACGGCGTCATCGTTTGAGTCGGATGTCGCAGTCTGCTTCAGCCAGTTCGCGCCGCGCTTCAGTGCTTCGTTAGGAACGACATAGCCTTTCGGTTTCGCCTGATTGAGGAAATCCAGCGCGAAGACGCTGATCCACGGATCGGCATCGCTGCCCGGTCCCCACATGCCGAAATTGCCGGCATAGTTCTGCATGTCGAGGACATTGTTCACCGCTTCCTGGATGCGGTCATGCAACGCCTGATTCTTCGGCAATCCCGCAAGCGCCGACAGGTCGTTGAAATAGAGCAGCGGCATGGCGCGGCTGGTCGTCTGCTCGATGCAGCCATAGGGATATTTGTCGAGCCAGCGCAGCAGGCCCGGCACATCGTTGTAACCGCGGCTTGACGAGACGTTGATCGACGCAACAAGTGTGTTTGGTACCACATCGGCGACAAGCTGCTGGTTCGCGGTGAACGTCTGATGCGCGTTCTGAAGCTGAATGTCGTCACGCGCGATGTCGAGCTGCGGCGCGCGCACTTGAATCGGCCAAGAGCGCTGCACCTTAAAGCCGCCCGGACCCGTCACCTTCAATGTGATGCTTGCGATGCCGAGCCCTCGTCCATCCAGTTCCACCGGCACAAGGATACGCTGGCCGCGATTGAGCGGACGGGTGATGACAGTCTGCCCACCCGCCGCAACGCCGACAGGACCGGATGTCGTGACCGTGGCTGTGTAATTGCCGTTCGGGCCTTCGACATTGTTCATGTTGAGTGCGGCCTGGCTCTTGTCGCCGGGGGCGAGGAAGCGCGGCAGCACGATGTCGGCCACGATGGGATCGCGCACGGTGAGCGGGCGATCGGCATGGCCGAGCTTGTCTTTCGTCCAGGCGACGGCCATCAGGCGAAGCTCGCCATTAAAGTCGGGCACATCAATGGGCACCTGCGTGATGCCGCCCGCGCCGACTTTCACAAGGCCGGAGAACAGCGCGACGGTCTTCGTGGGCACCACAGCGAGCGGGCGTCCACCGAAGCTGTCGCCGCCTTCGCGGAGCGAACCGATGGGGCCCTTCTCCGCGCGGATCAGGCGGCCGTAATCGTCATGCATGCCGACACCCAGCTTGCGCTTGCCAAAGTAATAGGTGACCGGGTCGGGCGACTTGAAATCGGTGAGCTGCAGGATGCCTTCATCCACCGCCGCCAGCGTGAGGTAAGCCTCTTCGCCATCGCCCGCGCCTTTGATGGTGACCGGCAGATTGATGTGCTGGCGCGGCAACATCTTCTGCGGCCCGCCGATGATGGTGACGAGGGTGCGATCGGAATTGTCCACGCCCAGCCACGCCACGCCGATGGAACGCACCGGCTCGCGGCCAGTAGAGTCGTTCAGCGCGCGATAATCGGTGACGAGAACATAGGCGCCCGCGCCCCAATCGGCCGACACCGGAATGTCGATGCTGGTGCCGCTCGCCGGCGCGTTGATAAGCTTGGACGAGAACACTTTGTCGCCGGCGACGACAACGAGCGCCTGCCCGTCCGCATCCGGCTTGATCGAGACATGCGCCGTCATGCCCGGCTTGTAGGCGGGCCTGTCGGCGGCCACGGGAATGCGATCCGGGCGATCACCATTCGCGCTGGCGGACCAGCCGGAATAGAAGCGATAGGAACTCGCCGCGCCGGATTTCGGATCGGTGATGGTGAGGCGGTAGGTGCCCCACGGCATCTGCTGCGCCAGCTTGGCGGGCTTCATCGCGTCGATAGCAAGCGAGCCGGAGGTGACGAGACGGTCGCGCGTGACCGACTGATACTTCCACTCGCCGCTGGCCTGATACCATTGATAGGTCGTGTTCTCCTTCACCCAGGTATAGGTGAGGCCGGAAAGCGCGATGCGCTTGCCGTTCGCATCCACGGCGATGGCTTCGAAACCGGCACGGGCGTTCTCCGCGACCGAGCCGCTGTCGAAATCCGGCAGAATGCCGATGGCGACGTCATGCGTGCGCACTGGAATATCGACGGACTTGTCGGTGGTGCGGCCGCCGGGTTCGTGAATCGAAACCGTGATAGCGGCTTTGAGCGGTAAGGTCGTGTCCGCAATGTCGCCAATGGTGCCAGTGGCGGTGGTGACGCCCTGCTCGTCCGTATCCGGCACGCTCACATTCACATCCACATCGGAGAAAGAATCGTCCACGCGGCCGAACTGGTATTTGGAGAAGGCCGGGAACGGATCGCTGTCGGTGGTCAGCTTCGCCGTGCCTTCGCCAGACAATCCCGATGCGGGCGCGCCATAGAGGAATCGGCTTTCCACCTTCACGTGGAAATCCTGATCGGCGTGCAGCACCTTCTCCTGCGCCGTAAGTGCAACCTTCAATCGCTGCGGCACGAAATCGGCGACATCGAACTGCACGCGACCGACAGCGGGCGCTTTGGGATCGATGAAGGCCGCGATCTGCCAGCGGCCATGTGGCGAGGTGTTGCGCAAGGTCACGTTCCACACCGCCGTGCCTGCCGCGAGCGACTGGCCGGGAACGGTGGTGCGCGCGAACTCCATGCCGTCGGGACGCTGTGCGACCAGTGTCAGCGGCGCGGTGACGGCGGCGCCGACACGGTCGCGCAGCATGGCGGTGACGTGGATGGTTTCGCCGGGGCGATAGACGCCGCGTTCCGTATATATGTAAGCATCGATCGGGCCGGGCGTGTCGCGGCCGCCGACGCCGCGATCGGTAAGATCGAAAGACGGGCGGCGCAGATCGAGGAAGCTGAAATCCTCATTCGCGCCATAGGCCATGACGACAACCGGCTCATCGCCGCCCTTGCCGTTGAAGAGGCCGGCGTCGAAATCGGCGCGGCCCGAGCTGTCAGTCGTCACCGTGGAGAGCACATTGTTGTTGCGCGCCACCAGCGTGAGCTTTACGCCCGAAAGTGCCTTGGCGCTGGCATAAGAGCGCGCGAACACCGCCATTCCGTTCTGGCCTTGGAAGGTGGTGAGCGCGATGTCGGAATCGATCACCCACTGGCTGGCGAGCTCACCCGAATCGTCGTCGCCGCTATTGTCGTCCGACGATTTCGCCTTCGCCGCATCCTGCGCCACCAACACATAAGCGCCCGGCGGCTTGCCCTTCAGGATGTCGCGGATGGGGATGAGGGTGACGACGCTGTCGTTCTTCACGTTCGCCAC
>DASXHQ010000101.1:0-13534 GCA_036488415.1 Rhizomicrobium sp. | reverse complement strand
CCCAGTCCCAGGGTTTCAGATCGAAGTTCTGGCCGTCCGCCTTGATCGCAGCCTGGATCTGCTTGGCCTCGTCGGCCGCCTTGGCGGCGGTCGGAGCAACGAGCTGGCCAATGAAGTTCTTCACGGCATCCGGGGTTTTCGCCATCTGGTCGTAAAGCACGTAGCTTGCGTAGTCGGGATAGCCGAGCAGCTTGGCTTTCTGCGCGCGCAACTGTGCCAGCTTTTCGATCGTGGCACGGGTGTCGTTAGCATCGCCCTTTTCGGTGCGCGTCCACGAGGCGTTGAAGAGCTTTTCACGGGTGGCACGGTTGGTGAGTTGCGCCAACGCCGGCTGCTGCGTGGTGTTCTGCAGCGGCAGGACGAACTTGCCCGGCATCTTGCGGTCGGCAGCGGCTTTGGCAGCGGCAGCGATTTCCGCATCGCTCAAGCCGGCGAGATCGGCCTTGTTGTCCACGACCAGCGCGCCGGCCTTCGTGCCCGCCAGCAGCTTTTGCTGGAACTGGGTTTCGAGCGTCGCGTCTTCTTTGTTGATTTCGCGCAGCTTCGCCTTGTCGGCGTCAGACAGGTTTGCGCCGGCATGTACAAACTGCATGTAGTAGATGTTCAGGAGTTGTTGCGATTCCGGGTCCAGCTTCAGCTTGTCGCGCTGGTTATAGACCGCTTTCACGCGCGCGAAGAGCTTGGGGTTGAGATAGATCGCGTCCTGATGCGCGGCCAGCTTCGGCGCTTCATCGGATTGAACCTTGTCGAGCGTCGGGTTGCTGTTTGCCTGCTCGACGTTGAAGAAGGTTTCGGAGACGCGGTCGAGCATGCGGCCGGACTTTTCCATCGCGACGATGGTGTTCTCGAAAGTCGGCGCGGCCTTGTTGTCGGCGATGGCGTCGATCTCCGCCAGTTGCTCCCTCATGCCCTTCTCGAAGGCGGGCTGATAATCGGTGTCCTTGATCTTGTCGAACATCGGCGCCTGCAGCGGCAGGGTACTGGGCGCATCGAACGGATTGGCGGAAGCGGCGGTGGCAAGCACGGCGACGGCGGCTGCGCCGAGGCATAGCGAACGGATGCGAAGCATGAAGACTCCCCTTGAAGGTTCTTTTTGGACGGATGGAAATCCGGGCGTTTGTGTAGCTCATCCTTCCGGCCCGCGCCAGAAAACGCGAAACGCCGAGGCCTCCCGATGGCTTGGAATCCCGTCAGAGGGGAGCCAAACACGCGCCGCGCGCCAGATATTTTCGTGCCATGCGCTCGCGTCGCAACTTCCATGCACCCGACAAAAAAACAGCCGCGTGTCGCCACGCGGCTGCTGTATTTCAAGCTCACGAGCCGATCAGAACTTCTGGCTCCAAGTGATGCCAATCGTGCGCGGTTGTGTCGCCAAGATGTAAGGCTCGTTATCGCAAGTGGCCAAGCCACCGCACTCCGCGTAGCGGCCCACTTGGCCGCGCTCGTCGAAAGCGTTCTTCAGGTAGAGCTCGAGCGACCAATTGTTCCGATCGACGCCAGTGGTGAAGTCGAACATCGCAAAAGAGCCGCTTCTGCCGATAGCCGCCCGCTGCAAGAGGCGCAGATCGTACCAAGCCCCCGTCTGATAGACGAGCGAGCCTTGAACGTGTGCCATGAGATCGGATCCGAGATTCCACTCGTAGCGCGCCGTCGCATTGACCTTCCACAGCGGCGTGATCGGCAATTGCGTGCCCTTTGGCGCGTCCACGACACCGCCATTGGCGACGGTCGGCCCAACGCAGGGAATAGGCGCATTGGTTACGGGATCGTGCGTCTCGCGGCAGAAATTAGAAGTGAGATTGCCGTAGTTGTAAGCACCCGACGACGAAAGCGTCAGATTGTCGATGGGCAACCACGTCACGTCATACTCAAAACCTTTGACCGTGGCCCCGCCCGGAATGTTGCCGACGATGGTCACAGAATTCGGCCCCAGGAATGGGAATTGGAAGTTGTTCCAGTTTTCCCAATAGAAGGCGCCATTGAAGCGCAGGTGATTGTCGTCCCAGCTTGTCTTCCAGCCGAGTTCGTAATTATCGAGGCTGTCCGGCTGATATGCCGGGAACGGATGGCCCGTGGCAGGATCGGTCACGCGATTGGCGCCGCCTGGACGGAAGCCCGTCGAATAAGTGGCATAGACCATTTTGTCTTCGGCGACGCGCCAGGTCAGATTGACCTTGTGCGTCTCACCATTGCCCTTCGCGGTGGAGTCGAGATCCGTGCACGGCCCGTTATTGACCTTGGCTGCGGAAAAGCACTTCGATGCTTCATAACTCTGGAAACCGAAGAACCCTTTGAGTGAGTTGTCGTATTTGTAGAAGCGGATGCCGCCCGTGAGCGTCAGGTCCGGCGTGATGTCGAACGAGGCTTCGCCGAATGCCGCATAGTCTTTGTCCACACGATATTCATCTGTCAGCCAGTACGCGCCCGGCCAACCGTCCACATGATAATATACGTTCGCGCCGGAGCCTGAATCCGCGAGGCCGGGAATGACGTAATCCTGCAAGATGTCGTGCGTCTGTTTTTCGTAGAACGCGCCCACCTGATAACGGAAGCGGTCATCTTTGGAAGATGCCAGCCGCAGTTCGTGGCTTTCCTTGGTGAAATGGTCGTTGCCGAGAACGCGCTGCGTCGGATCGATCCGGTGGCCGGCGTTATCGTAGAAGTTCACATAAGAGGGATAAGCCTGGTCATACCAGAACGTGTAGTCGGTATAGTCCGCTGCCGAATGCACTTTCCGGTCCATGTAGGAGCCAGCATAGGTGAGGTCGAGATTGCCGATCTTGCCTTGAACCGTGAGCCCCGCCTGATACCAGTTGTCGTGCACAAATTCGGGCAGGAAATGCTGAACTTTCAGGTCGCCGACGGATGGGTCATAGCCGAAAACGCCGTCACTCTGTTGTGACTGGCCCATCAGAGTCGGGGTGATCGTCCAGCTGTCGTCCAGATCGATCTCGAGCGCTGCGCGAGCACCCAGCTTGTTGACGGTGTTGTAATTGTTTTTCGTGTGGCTGGCATTGTCGATCGTCATCGACGTGCCGTCGGTGAAATTATAGGTCCGCGTGCCGTGCACGTTGTCGATATAGCCGGCATCGTGCTCGTCCCATGCCACGACACGGAGTGCGATCTTGTCCGAGAACGGAATGTTGACCATCGCGTGGCCGCCATAGCCGACGCCGCCGTGATCGATAGCATTCACATCGAGATCGTAGCTCGCCGCAAAACCGTCGGTGTCCGGTTTGTTGGAGATGATGCGGATCACGCCCGATTCCGCGCTGGCGCCGTAAAGCGTGCCTTGGGGACCGGACAGCGCTTCGACGCGCTGAATATCGTAAGCGGGAATATCCAGTGTCCCGTTTATGGTGGTTATCGGCGCTTCGTCGAAATAAACGCCCACAGTTGGCGTCGGTCCGGAGTGGTTGCCATTTTCATCCGAGGCGATGCCGCGCATGGTGACGTTGGAGAAGCCGGGACCGCCGTTGCTGCCCTGTCCGCTCACCGCATAGGTGACGTTGGGCATGTAGAGCGCGAAATCGGTGAAATTCTTCAGGTGCAGATCTTCGAGCTTCTGCGCCGAAATCGCCTGCACCTGCATCGGGACCTTTTGCAGATCTTCCGACCGTTTTTCGGCGGTGACCACGACCTCTTCCAGTCCGCCGCTGCCTTGTGCGTGGGCAGGAACCCCCGCGAGCATAGTGGACGCCAGAAGCGCCGGACCGATGGCAAAACGCATGGATGTTTTTGCTGACAAACGACGACGCATGAAGAGAGCCCCTCTCAAACAGAATTCCCGCTGGCGCTCGCAACGCCCGCTTCCCTGAGAATCCTGAAAATACGACGTTATTGTGAAACCGGGCTTTCGCCGGCGTCAATGCTCGTCTGCTGCGTCGCGACAAAGGAATTGCTGACTGTGTTCAAAATACCGGCACGCCGGGATAGGCAGAGAGGATGGGTCCCAGAGATTCCTTGAGGGGCCCCAGCCACGGCTCGAAATTCTGCCAGTGGTCGGTGGCATCACGGTAAATCGGCTGGCGCACCTGCTCGGAACTGGCGGTGCGGACCGCGCGGTCGTTCTCATGGAATCGCAGGCAGGACTCCTCGAACGGCAGCCCGCAATAGTCCAGCAGGCGGCGCACCTCGGTCTCTGGGTCGGCGACCATCGCTTCATATATGACGCGATGGATGCGTCCCGGCAGCACGGCCTCATAATGCATCATCAGCGACACATAGTCGGCGTAGTAACGGCCCAAATCGGCGAGGTCATAGGAGAACGCCTGTCCGCGCGCGAAATGCTGTTTGAAGCAGGAGAAGCTGCAGCCCAGCGGATGGCGGCGCGCATCGATGATCTTCGCATTCGGCAGCATCAGATGAATGAAGCCGATATGCAGAAAATTGTTCGGCATCTTATCGATGAAAAACGGCCGGCCGAGCTTGCGATGGACTTTCGTGCGGGCGAGATATTCCTCGCCCAATTCGGCAAAGCGATCCGGTGGCAATTCCGCCACGACTTCGGGATACGTGTCATCGTCGGTCTTCTTCGCCCAGCGGCCGAGCTCGCGCGTCATCTGCACAACGTCGTGCAGTTCCATCGTGCCTTCGACCTGGCTGTGGCTGGAAAGGATTTGTTCGAGGAGCGTAGAGCCTGAGCGCGGCAAGCCGACAATGAAAATTGGATCGGGCGCGGGCGAGCCGGCGCCCTTGCGCTCCTCAAACAGTTCGCGCGTGTAAACAGATTTCAGACGCTGCGTGAATTTTTCGTTCTGCTCGGCGCTGTAAGGCTGGCTTTTGCGCCGTAGTGCGTTGGCGCGCGTATAATGCTCGAACGAGTCCGCGTATTCGCCAACGTCTTCCAGCGCCTTGCCCAGGGCGAAATCGAGATGAAAACGATCTTCGTCATCGATATCTTTGCGCGCGAGTTGCGCGCGCATCTCGACGACATCTTCCGCCGTGAAGCGGAACGTCTTGAGATTGGCGAGACTCCAATAGGCTTCACCGAGGCTCGGCAGCTGCGCGATGCTCTTGCGGTAGGCGGCGATGCTTTCCGGTACCTTGCCGGTCGTTTTGAGCACGTGACCGTAGCTCATCCAGGCCTTGGGTTGATCGGGATGGGTTTTCAACGCCTGCCCAAACAGATCGATCGCTTGGTCGTATTCTCCAAGCAGGCTCGATGCCGCGGCCTTCATAACCTTGTAGGTCGGATTGCGCGGTTCCTTCACCAGCAGGATGTCCATCTGCGCGACGGCTTCGCGTGGTTTGCTGTTGCGATAGAGCACAGAGGCATAGTTCGTCCGCGCCGCGATGAAGCCCGGTGCCAATTCGAGAGCCCGCGCCAAAAGCTTCTCGGCTTCGTCGTAACGGCGCAGTCGGGACGCGATTTCGGCGAGCATTCGGATCGCTGGCACATCCGTCGGGTGGATTTTCAGAAATCCTCGCAAAATGCGCTCCGCGATCGGAAGCTTGTTTTCGCGCAACGCGACAGCCGCTTCGACAAGCTTGGGATCGTTGACAGAGGCTTCGATGTGCCGCGCATAAGCG
This sequence comes from Rhizomicrobium sp., assembly GCA_036488415.1. Taxonomy (GTDB): domain Bacteria; phylum Pseudomonadota; class Alphaproteobacteria; order Micropepsales; family Micropepsaceae; genus Rhizomicrobium. The sequence goes on along the minus strand of DASXHQ010000101.1, from coordinate 8,002 downwards.
GCATCGGCGCCCGCGGTGTCGCCCGCCAATGTCTTCTCGTCACCCAGCGCGCGCCAAGCGTGCGCATGCTTGGGGTTGATGCGCGTGGCTTCGGCTAGGGCTTTTATAGCGCGCCGTGTCTCGCCCAAATCGGAGAGCGCAAGGCCGAATTCGTAGCGCAGGTCCGCCGAATTGGGGAGCGCCTGGACAAGCCGTTCCAGAATCTCGCGGGCTTGCGCAGTGTCACCTTGCATGCGCAGCGCGGACGCCAGAATAAAGAGCGCCTGCGCATGGCCTGGCGCGAATTTGAGGATTTCTCGCGCCTGCTCGACGGCGAGATCGGGGCGCGGGCCCAGAAGCTTCGCGGCCTGGGCCAGCGCCGCGGCCAAGTCTCCCGTCTGTTCGCTTGTGTCGCTCACCATCCGATCAAAGGTGCGAGCCCCACGCCATGTCAATCGGAATGCGCTATGGTGAGACCTCACAGGGGAGGAATCGATGAAATCGACCACGTTAATTCTGGCCGGCGCTTTTTCGCTGATCGCCTTGCAGGCAAACGCCGCCGATGTGCGGGGCGAAATCATCAACGCGAATGAGCACGCGGAATATGCCGCGGAGGCAACCGACTTGAAGGGCCTGCACATGCACCTGCATCACACGCTGAACTGCCTCGTTGGGCCGAGCGGCGTGGGCTTCGACGCCAAGGAGCTCAACCCCTGCGCCGGCAGCGGCAGCGGCATCATCCCCGACACTGCAGACCCCGCGAAGAAGAAGCCATTCCAGGCAGCTGCGGAAAAAGCAAAAGCCGGGCTCGCGGAGAACGACTTCGCCAAGGCGAAGAAAATCGCCGTCGACTTGTCCGCAATGCTCAAGCCGCTGGAATAATCAGCCGGTCGGCATCTCGTCGGCGCCGATGCGATAGGCGCCGTCGAGCCACGCCACGATCTCGCGCGCGCCCGGATGATCGATCGCATCGTACCGGGCGCGCAGCTTGGCTGCACGCTCGCCGAGGCGGTCGAGACCGACGTCGTTCAGGGTCAGTAGATCGCCCTGCACTTTTTGTGCGAGATCATGTCCAAGCACCTCTGTCGCCGCGCGCAGGAACGCCGCGCCATATTCGTAAGTCTCGCCCTTCGCGTAGCTTTCCGTCAGCGTGAGTGCAGGAATACGCGACAGCACCGATTGTAACGCCGGATTGACCGCGTGCGCGAAAATATGCGGCGCAATGCTTCCCGAACGCCCGGTAAAGGCGCGCAAGTGCAGATATTGTGACATGCGTGGGCCGTCATTGACCGGGTAATTGTCCCACAGGAATGGTTTGCGCCGGAGTTGCTCGCCGACGCGTTTCAGATGGCCCGGACTGAACTCGCGCGAACACACTTCTTCCCCGGTCCAGAAGACTTCGATCTTCTGATCGAGCAGCTTTCCGAAATCTTCCAGATAGTTTCTCGGGCGCTGCCCGAAGATGCGATCAAGCAGGGAATCGTCGGTGTAGTAGGTGGGGCAGACGATGAGCCGTGTCGCTTTGGTGTGCGCCTGCACGAAGTGGGAAATCTCGGCCTGGCTCCTGGCAAGATCGGGAAGATCGCCGCGCATGTCATCGAACAACAGCGCCAGATCGTCGAGGCCGAGGGCGTCCAGCGCGGCGAGCTTGTTCGCCAGACGTTTTTGCTCCTCTGCGTTGAAACCACGAAAAATGTTGAGCGGGCTCAGGCCCACACCGAAGCGCATGCTGAGCGCGCGGCAATGCGCGGAAAGTTTTTTCAACTCGTCGAATTCGGACCGCGGATGCTCTTCGGCCCAACGCTCGCGCAAGAAATAATCGAACTTGGGCGCATAGATGTAAAAGCCATAGCCGTGCGGCTTCAGGAACTCCGCGGTGTCCGCGCGGGCCTGCCAACTCCACAGTTTCCCGTAATAGCCCTCGATAATTCCGAGTGTCGCGCCCATCACTTCTTCTTACTGACCCGCTTAACCATTGCGCGCCTGCGGGCTTTTCGCAAACATGGACAGTCTTGGGGAGGACGGGTGAACAACCCGCGAAATCATATGAAACCATTCACGATGCTTGCCGCGTTGATTTTTCTCGTGGTCGCCGCCGCGCATGCCTACAGGGCCTATATGGGATGGGCGATCGTCGCCGGCCCTTACGACATTCCCATGTGGGTGAGCTACGCCGGCATTGTTGTGCCGCTGATTCTTGCGCTCATGCTGTTCCGCGAAGCGCGCAGCTAGATCGCCGAGCCGACGCCCGCTTTCAGCGGAATGCATTGGACGAGCCGCTTGCGCAGATCTTCGATGAACCAGCGTCCCGCTTTTCCCGGCGGGCGGCCGCGGTCGTACACGACATGCATGGGCAGCGCGAGATTGCTGCGCTCTTTCAGCATGAGTTCTTTCAATCGTCCCGCCTGAATGTGTTCGGTGACGAGGTGCCGGGGCATGTTGCACCACCCAAAGCCCGCGAGAAGAAATTCGAGCCGCGTGCCCAGATCGGCGAACCGCCAGATGTGCAATGAGAAAATGCCGCCGCGCAGATTCTGGCTCATGGGCGTACGATCCGTCAGCACGAGCTGAACATATTTTTCGAGCGTATGGCGTTCGACCGGCGAGGGTTCGCTTGCCAGCGGATGCGACGCCGCAACGACCGGAATCAATTCGATGCTGGTCATCGGCTCCCATTCCAGATCGTTGGAAGCGACGGTCGAGAGCGGTGAGTAAATGCCGAGCCGCGCGACACCGTCACGGATGCGCTGTTCCGCCGCGCCTAGCCCTTCGGTGAACAACGTCACGCTGACATTCGGAAATTCCTTGCCGAAGGCACGCAGGGTTTCGATCAGCACGATGTTGGGAAACATGGAGTCGACCGCGAGCGTCAGTTCCGGCTCCACATTGTCGGCGATACTTTCCGCGCGCGCGCGGAGCGCATCGGCGCCGTGTACGAGGCCGTAAGCATCCTGCAAAAGCACCTTGCCGGTTTCGTTCAGCTTCGGCGTCTTCGCCTCGCGGTCGAACAGCTCGACGCCGAGTGTTTCCTCCAGCGATTGGATCGACTGGCTGATCGCCGATTGCACCCGGCCGAGCTTTCGCGCGGCCGCGGAAAAACTGCCTGTCTCGGAAACCGCGATCAAGGCGCGCAACTGGTCGAGAGTAAGCCGGTCCAGCATCTATCTATTTTTCTGATCAATATCGACAATATTTGGCCGATTGTTCTGATGGTTATATCGCCCACATTCTCTTTCATCAACCACTGGAGAGAGACCATGCTCAAATTCGCAGACAAGCCCATCGAAACCCCGGCCCTCAGCGCTGGTGCCTTGGACCAACTTTTCCGCGAGGCCCGCACCCACAATTTCTGGCAAGACAAGCCGGCGCCCGAGATCCTGATCCGCGAAGCCGTGAATTTGGCCAAGATGGGTCCGACCAGCGCCAATACCCTGCCGGCGCGCTTCGTTTTCGTGCGTTCAGCCGAGGCGAAGGCAAAGCTGAAGCCAGCGCTGATGGAAGCCAATGTCGACAAGACCATGGCCGCCCCCGTAACCGCGATCGTGGGCTATGACCCCAAATTCTTCGAGCACGCACCGCGCCTTTTCCCGCATGCGGACATTCGCCCGTGGTTCAGCGGAAACGCGGAATTCGCCGAACGCACTGCCTTCCAGAACGGCACGCTCCAGGCGGGCTATCTGATCCTTGCGCTGCGGGCTGTCGGCCTCGACACCGGCCCCATGACCGGCTTCAACAATGCCGCCGTCGACGAGGCCTTTTTCGCCGGAACAGGCGTGAAATCGAACATCCTCATCAACATCGGCTATGGCGACGCGGATAAAGTTTTCCCGCGCAGCCCGCGTTTCGAATTCGATGAAATCGCCCGTTTTGCCTAACCGCTAAACGCGGGTCTCGCGTGCCCCCAAGACGCACCCGCGCAACGGGGCGCCGGATAGCCTCTCCAGCCCGGCGCCCCGTTTCCTTTCCCATCCCTGTTGCGGAAACCGCGACCTTTTGCGCATGATAGGGTTAAGCGCCCAAGCCCCTTGCCGGAAGGCTCGGAGCGCCCAGCGGATTGGCGCCCGGCGGATTTTATCGGCTTCATCATGGCAAACTTCGACAATAGCGGTTCGCGTCCCCTTGCAAGAGCTTCGGTCAAGGGCACGGTCAAATGGTTCAACTCCACAAAAGGTTATGGCTTCATCACGCTGGAAGGCGGCGATGATGCGTTCTGTCACGCATCCGCTTTGGCGGCGGCGGGACAACAGAATGTCCCGCCGGGATCGACTGTCGTTGTCGATCTACAGGACTCCCCGCGTGGACTTCAGGTGACGACGGTTCACAGCGTCGATCTATCGACGGCCGATCCCACGCCATCGCGTGGCCCGGGCGGCGGAGGCGGTGGCGGTGGTGGCCGGCGCGATCGTTTCGGTGGTGGCGGTGGTGGTGATCGCTTCGGCGGTGGTGATCGGTTTGGCGGCGGTGACCGTTTCGGCGGTGGTGATCGCTTCGGTGGCGGCGACCGCTTTGGCGGTGGCGACCGTTTCGGCGGTGGTGACCGCTTCGGCGGCGGTGACAGGTTCGGTGGAGGTGGCGGCTTCCGCGACCGCGATAGCGGCCCCTCCGGCCCGATGGTCGAAGGCAAGGTCAAGTTCTTCAACGACCAGAAGGGCTTCGGCTTCGTGATGTCGGAACAGGGCGGGCAGGACGTCTATTGCCACGCCAGCGCACTGCGCCGGTCCGGCCTCTCTGCCCTCACGCCGGAGCAGCGCATCCGCTACTCGACCCGCCAAGGCAATAAGGGCGTCGAAGTCGACCGGATCGAACTGCTCTAGAAATCCCCTAATTTCACAGCCCGCGAGCCGCGCAATGGAGAGTTGCGCGCTTTGCGGGCCTTTTCAACTTGAACAGTAAGGAATTACCCATATATAGCCCCGATCTATATCGAACCAATATAGATGGGCTTGGGGTTTATGGACGTTCGCACGATCTGTCTGGGGATTCTCTCTCGCGGCGATGCCACGGGCTACGAGATCAAGAAGCTATTCGACGACGACGGCTATCAGCATTTCGTCGAGGCGAGCTTCGGCTCCATCTATCCCGCGCTGAGCCGGCTGACCCAGGAAGGTCTGGTCTCGGTTCGCGCCGAATCCCAGGAAAAGCGCCCCGACCGCAAGGTTTATTCGATCACGGATGCGGGCCGCCGGGCTTTTCTCAATTCGCTAATGAAGCCGCTTCCGGAAGACCGGCACCGCTCACCGTTCGTTTTCGCGATGCTTTTTTCACATTTGCTTCCCCATCCCCGTGTTGTGGAGATGCTGGATACCTATATCGAGCACAGCGAGACGAAGCTTGCGCAGCTGATGGAGCCGAAACCGCAGCCGCAATTGGAGGGAGAGCGCTTCGCCGTCGGCTTTGGACGCGCAGTTTACATCGCAATGGTGAACTACCTCCGCCAGTACCGGTCGGAGTTGAAAGGAAACGCGGCCGAAGCCGCGGAGTGACAGGGGCGCACGATCTATGTTTCGCAATTTTTTTGAGGGACTTGGCAATTGGTGGTCGGCGCATCAGCCGGGCTTCTGGCGCCGGCTGAGCCCGGCTTATCGCTCGGCGCTCGTCATTCTGGTTGTCGCAGTGATCTGGATCGCCTCTGGCGTCCTCAGCGGATCGAAGAATAGCGGCCAGGATGCGCAGGCGAAAACCAACGACACGCCGCGCGTGCAGGTGGCACTGCTGCAGGAAGTCAGCCGCGATGCGACGATCACCGTGCGCGGCCGCACGCAGGCGCTGCACGCCGTCGATGTGAAGGCCGAAGTCGAAGGTTCGGTGCAGGCGCTGCATTTCGAGCGCGGCGATCACGTCAAAAAGGGCCAGGTGCTCTGCGAGATCAAGACCAACGACCGCGCTGCCAAGCTCGATCAGGCGCGCGCGATGGTGGCGCAGACCGAGAAGCAGCACGACGTCGATCTCGACCTGGAAAAGAACGGTTTCCGCTCCAAGATTCAGGTTGCGACCTCCGCCGCACAACTTGAGGCAGCGCGCGCCTCGCAGCGCTCGATGGAAATCCAGCTCGACAACACAAAGATGGTCGCGCCGTTCGATGGCATCGCGGACGACCGCTATGTCGACGTCGGCGATTACATGCGCCTCGGCGACAAATGCGCCCTTGTTATCGCGCCGGAACCCTTCCTCGCCGTCGGCACGGTGTCGGAACAGCAGGTCGGACAAATCCATGCGGGCGACCCGGCGACGGCCACACTGGTCACCGGCGAGACCGTGCAGGGCAAAGTGCGCTTCGTCGCAGCGAAAGCCGACGACACGACGCGCACCTTCCGCGTGGAAGTTGAGCTTCCCAATCCCGACGCGAAGCTGCGCGATGGCGTCAGCGCCGACATCCATATCCCCGTGCGCCAGGTGATGGCGGCGAAAATCTCGCCCGGCATCCTGGTACTCGACGACAACGGCATCGTGGGCGTGCGCACCATCGTGGCTGGCGTCGTTCGCTTCATGCCCGTGCAGATCATATCCGATGGGCCGGAGGGCATGTGGATCGCGGGGCTTCCCAACGGAACAACTGTCATCACCGTGGGCCAAGAATTCGTCAATGACGGCGAACATGTTCTGGCTGTTCGCGCGGGAGCGAAAGCATGACGCGCATCGTCGACTGGGCGGTCAACAACACCCGTGTCGTTCTGGGCCTGCTGGCGGTCGTCATCATCGCTGGCATCGCGGCCTTCAACTCGATCCCGAAAGAAGCCGATCCGGACATACCGATCCCGGTGATCGCGGTTCAGATTCCCTATCCCGGCATCAGCCCCGAGGACAGCGAACGCCTGCTCGTCAAGCCGATGGAGACTTATCTGCGCTCCATCCAAGGCCTCAAGGACATTACCGCACGCGCTTATCAGGGCTTTGCCGTCATCATCCTCGAATTCGACGTCAACTTCGACAAGAACAAGGCGCTCGAAGACGTCCGCGCGCAGGTGGAAACCGCCCGCGCTGAGCTTCCGCAGGACGCGAAGCAGCCCATCGTCCAGGAATTCAACACCAGCCTCTTTCCGGTGATCACCGCTGCGCTGCACGGCAATGTGCCGGAACGCACCTTGCTGAAGCTTGCGCGCAATCTGAAAGACCAGATTAAGCAGATCCCCAGCGTGCTGGACGTCGATATCGGCGGCGAGCGGCAGGAGATGCTGGAGATCGTGATCGATCCGGCGAAGCTGGAAAGCTACGGCATCACGCAGCAGGAAATGTTCAACGCGATCACCAACAACAACCGGCTGATCGCGGCAGGCTCCATCGATACCGGCCACGGCAGCTTCGCTGTGAAGGTGCCCGGTGTTCTGGAGACGGCGCAAGACGTTCTCAATCTGCCGATCCGTTCGACGAATGACGCGACCATCACGCTGCAGGACGTGGCGAAGGTGCGCCCGACCTTCTACGATCCGACAAGCTACGCGATGGTCAACGGCCAGCGCACCATTTCGATGGATGTGACCAAGCGCATTGGTGCCAACATCATCGCCAACAACCAGGCGGTGAAGGATCTCATCGACAAGGCGTCCAAGTCCTGGCCGTCCGGCGTGCATGTCACCTACATGTTCGACGAATCCAAGGACATCCGCGATCAGCTTGGCTCGCTGTCGGATTCGATCATTCTGGCCGTCGTGCTGGTGATGATCATCGTGGTGGCTGCCCTGGGCCTGCGCTCGGGCCTGCTCGTCGGCGTCGCCATTCCGACGTCGTTCCTGATGAGCTTCATGGTGCTCAACGGCATCGGCTACACGCTCAACTTCATGATCATGTTCGCGATGCTGCTAGCGGTCGGCATTCTAGTCGACGGCGCGATTATCGTGGTTGAATACGCCGACCGAAAAATGACCGAAGGCCATCCGCCCAGGCTCGCCTTTGAGGAGGCGGCATGGCGCATGTTCTGGCCCGTGGTCAGCGCAACCATGACCATGATTGGCGCGTTCCTGCCGCTGCTGCTGTGGCCCGGCGTTTCCGGCAAGTTCATGAGCTTTTTCCCCATCACGCTCATCAT
>DASXHQ010000043.1:0-7209 GCA_036488415.1 Rhizomicrobium sp. | reverse complement strand
GTGGCGACGCCGGAGAGGTGGCCTGTGAAGTTCAACGCTACCCGTTCGGCGGTGAGGATACTGCGAGCCGAACCTTCAATGGTGGCGATCAGCGCGCCCGCTTTCGCTTGCGAGCCGTCCGGCAGTTTCACTGTGAACTTCAGGTCGGGATCGACCATGTGGAAGGAGCATTCGGCCGCAATCAACCCCGCGATGGTGCCGGGCTTCCGCGCGGCGAGTTTCACCTTCGCTTTTTGAGACGCGGGGACGATGAGATCGGAGGTGATGTCGCCCGCGCGGCCCAGATCTTCCTCCAGCGCGTGCAATACGATCGGCTCGATCAGCAAGGCATGCGGCGGATGGGTGAAGGGCGGGGCTAGAGGCACGCGCTGCTCTTCGTGGAAGACGAAGCGTCCGCCGTGATTGTCTCCGCGTCGGAGAGCGTGAGGAAGCTGCGCTTCGCCGCGGTATCGGTCTGCGGATAATCGCTGCGGAAATGGCCGCCACGGCTCTCGCGCCGCGCCAACGCCGCCGCCGTCACGATCTTGGCCGTCGTGGTCATATTCAGGAGCGCCGGTTCGCCCGCGCCCGCACGTTCGACGGCTTCGATGGTCGCAAGCGCGGATTTGAGGCCCGCCTCGTCGCGCTCCAACCCGACATTGAGCGACATAGCCTCGCGCATTGCTTTGGGCGGCGATAGCGCGTTGAAGCGTTCCGGCGCGGGCGGCGTGCCTTGCGCATCGCGGGTCGTGATCGCGCCTCGCACATCTTCCGCCGCGCGCGCACCGAAGACGAGTGTTTCAAGCAATGAGTTCGAGGCGAGGCGGTTTGCGCCATGCAATCCGGTCGAAGCGCATTCGCCGACGGCCCAAAGGCCTTCGAGCGAGGTGCGGCCATGTTCGTCGCTGGCAATGCCGCCCATGTGATAATGCGCGGCGGGTGCAACCGAGATCAGCTGCATCGCCGGATCGATTCCTGCGGATATGCAGGCGGCATAGACGGTCGGAAAGCGATCCGCGAATTTCGCGCCGATCGCCTCGCGACAATCGAGAAAGACTTTGTGCCCACGCGCGATCTCGCGATGGATCGCGCGGGCCACGACATCGCGCGGGCCAAGCTCTGCGTCCGGATGTATGGCCAACATGAAGCGGCGGCCGCTTTCGTCGATCAGCGTCGCGCCTTCGCCGCGCAAGGCTTCGGTGGCAAGCGGCGCGGGATCGCGGCCGATGGCAATGGCGGTGGGATGGAATTGCACGAACTCCGCGTCGGCGATCACTGCGCCCGCGCGCGCCGCCATGCCGAGGCCTTCTCCGCGCGTCTCCAGCGGATTGGTCGTCACCGCATAGAGCGCGCCGATGCCGCCGGTGGCGAAGATCACCGCTTTGGCGCGGAAGAGAACCAGCCGCGTGCCGTGTCCGGTGCCGTAGCGCGCGAATACGCCAGTGACGCGGCCATTCTCCATCGCCAGTTCCAGCGCGTGGAAGCCTTCGAGGATTTGGATGGAAGGCGTCGCCAGCGCGCGTTCGGCCAGCGTTCGCGTGACTTCCGCACCCGCGCGGTCGCCTTTCACATGCACGATGCGCTTTGCGGAATGTGCTGCTTCGCGGCCGAGTGCCAGCGTGCCATCCGTATTGCGGTCGAATGGTGCACCGAAAGCCAGAAGATCGTTGATCCGGTCCGGCGCTTCGCGGGTAACAAGCTCGACGATATGTGGATCGCATGTGCCTGCGCCGGCCGCGATAGTATCCGCGGCATGGCTTTGCCAGCTATCGCCTGCGCCTATAGCGGCGGCGATACCGCCTTGCGCCCAGGCGCTCGATCCGGAGGTGCCGGGACGCGCACCAGCCAGCACCAACGCCGGGAAAGGCGCCAGCTTCAGCGCTGTGAAAAGGCCCGCCATGCCTGCGCCCAGAACCAATGCGCCGGGCGCTTCGATGATGTTGTCGATATGGCGTGCCATTTAGGCGGCTTTCTGAACCGGCATTTTCACCGCCAGCATCCGATCCACCGCCGCCTTCGCGCGTGCGGCGATAGCGGGATCGACCAGCACTTCCGCCGTCATCGTCTCCAGCGAATGGAGAATCTTCGGCAGGGTGATGCGCTTCATGTGCGGGCAGAGATTGCACGGCCGCACGAATTCCACCTTGGGGAATTCGACGGCCACGTTGTCACTCATCGAGCATTCGGTGACGAGAACGACCTTCTGCGGATGGTGATTGCCGACATAGCCGATCATCGCGCTGGTCGAGCCGGAGAAATCGGCTTCGGCGACTACGTCCGGCGGGCATTCAGGATGCGTCAGCACCACGACGCCCGGATTGGCTTCGCGGAAATTGCGGATGTCTTGTGCCGTGAAGCGCTCATGCACCTCGCAGGCACCGTCATAAGTGATGATTTTGATCTTTGTTTGTTTGGCCACGTTCTGGGCCAGATACTTGTCCGGGACCATGATGACCGAATCGACGCCTTTCTCGCGCGCGATATCCTCCACCACGGCGACGGCGTTGGAAGAGGTGCAGCAGATGTCACTCTCCGCCTTTACGTCGGCCGATGTGTTGACATAGGTCACAACCGGCAGGCCCGGATATTTCTGGCGCAGCAGCCGCACATCGGCGCCGGTGATGGAGGCAGCCAGCGAACAGCCGGCCTTCACGTCCGGAATGAGGACCGTCTTGGACGGCGAGAGGATTTTCGACGTCTCCGCCATGAAGTGGACGCCCGCCTGCACGATTACCTGCGCATCGGTGCGCGCGGCTTCGCGGGCGAGCTGCAACGAGTCGCCGGTGAAGTCGGAGACGCAGTTGAATATCTCCGGCGTCATATAGTTGTGGCCGAGGATGACGGCGTTCTTCTGCTTCTTCAGCCGATTGATCGCGTCCACATAGGGCGCGAATATCGGCCACTCGACTTCCGGAATGACATGCGCGACCTTCCTGTAGAGGTCTTCCGTCGCGCGCGCGATTGCGGGCGTGAAGGGCAGTGGCTCTGCGCCTTTGAAGTTCCGGATAGCCACATTCATTGCCATCTCCTTATGCTCAACTTGAGCATATATATGGGGCAAAAACACCGGCCTTAAAGGGCCGGTGTCACATGACCGTTATGCTACTCCTGAGCATAAATCCGTCAAGCGGCAGTTCCACGTATAATTGGGTGTGATCGGATGTTCTGACAGCTCTCAAATCGGCGTGGGAAAGTGAGAATAGTGTAATATCACCAGTATGTTATAGACAAGTAAGCACAAGCTATCGCTCGAAACGAGCTCGCCTGAAGGGGGCGGATGAATGCAAGGTATTTGGCGCAATGCCGCGATCGCCGTTGCTTTGGTTCTGGCCGTTGCCTTCGGCGCGGACCGGATTTCGCGCAATGACCGCATCCAAATTCCGGCGGCCCCGACCGAAGCGGTCTCCGGCCATGTCGTCTGGTCACATGGCCGCGATGGCGCGGTGCGCAACGCGGAGGAGCATTGGGAGAAGCATGGCCGGGAATTTCCAGAATTCCACAATGCAGCGGAATATGAGGCCGGCGCACTGACCTTCGTCACCAACCCGTCGCCCGGCACGCTGACCAAGACGAACGATCGTGGCGACACGCTGTTCTACGATCCCGCCACCAACACCTTTGCGGTGAAAGACAGCCGCGGCGAACCGCGCACTTTCTTTCGCCCAGACACTGGCCGCGCCTATTGGGACCGCCAGTGAGTGCGCTGCTGCCTTGCCACTGCTGCAGATCGCTGACGATCCGCCATTACGACGCGTTCGAAATCTGCCCGGTCTGTGGCTGGGAGGACGATCCGACGCAGGCGCGCGACAAAAATGTGAGGGGAGGCGCAAACCCTTCAAGCTTGGCTGAGGCCCGCGCGGCGTGGCTTAATCGCCAAAGCACAAGAGGAGAGTGACATGAACAAGCCGGCGACGGACAAAGAGTGGGTGGAGGCCGGTCAGGCGCTTCTTCCCGACATGATCAAGCTGCGCCGCGCGATCCACGAGGATCCCGAAATCGGACTGATGAATCCGAAAACCACCGAGAAGGCCAAGGCGGCGCTCGCGGGTTTGCCGCTCGAAATCTATGAAGGCGAATCCACCACCGGCTTCATCGCAGTGCTGCGCGGGCCGTCCAACGGCCGCACCGTTCTGTTGCGCGGCGATATGGATGCATTGCCGCTCACAGAAGATACCGGCCTGCCGTTCACCTCACAGAACGAAGGCGCGATGCATGCTTGCGGGCATGACACCCATGTCGCAATGCTGGCGGGTGCAGCGCGAGCGCTGTGTGCGCGGCGCGACAGGCTGGCGGGCTCGGTGATGTTCATGTTCCAGCCGGGCGAAGAAGGCCATCACGGCGCGCGCTACATGCTGGATGACGGCCTCATCGATCCGCTGCCCGATGCCGCCTTTGCGATCCATGTTACGCCCAATTTGCCCAGCGGCATCATTGCTGGTCGTGTTGGGCCATTGCTTGCCGCCGCCGACAAGCTGATCGTGAACATCAAGGGCAGGGGCGGCCACGCGTCGATGCCGCATGAAGCCGTCGATCCCATTCCGGTGGCCTGCGAGATTGTGATGGCACTGCAAAGTATGATGACGCGCCGTGTTCCGGCTTTCGATCCGGTGGTGTTGACCGTGGCGCAGATCGTTTCCGGCACGACCAACAATATTATTCCGGAAACCGCGCAGCTCGTCGGCACCATCCGCAGCTTCTCGGAAAGCTCGCGCGCCATCGCCCATGAAGGTCTGCATCGCGTGGTGACAAATGTCGCCGCCGCGCACAAATGCGAATCCGAGGTCGAGATCGAGCAGGGCTTTCCGGTGACGATCTGTGACAGCCGCGCTGTGGCGCTGGCGCAGGAAACGGCAAAGTCGCTGTTCGGTGAGAATGGCTGGATGACGATGCCGTCGCCGATCATGGGTGCGGAGGATTTCTCCTACGTCCTCAACAAAGTGCCCGGCACCATGGTGTTCCTGGGTGCGACGCCGGAAGGCGGCGATTTCAAATCCTGCTGCTCGCTTCATTCCAATCGCATGGTGCTGGACGAAAACGTCATGGCGCGCGGTGCGGCAATGCATGCAGCTTTCGCGGAGGCGTTTCTGGCGGAAGGATTTGGCGCGCCGTAGCGCTATCGGGTGCTACGAAGCCTTGTGCCAAGACGGACGCCCGCGACCGGCCGTTCGGCAAGCACCTCACGCCGGAAGCGGAACAGTTCGGCCGGGCGTCCGCGCGACTGGCTTGCGAATTTGCCGGTGCCTTCGACCAGGCCCTGCGCCTCGATCAGGCGGCGGAAATTCTGCTTGTGCAGGCGGACACCGGAAATCGCCTCCACGACACGTTGCAGTTCTAGCAGAGTAAAGCCCGGCGGCATCAGTTCGAACACCACCGGACGATATTTCATCTTGCCGCGCAGGCGTGCGATGGCCGTGGCCAGGATGCGGCGGTGATCGAACATCATACTGATGCCGAGCGGCGTCGCCGGTAGCTGCGATGCCTGCGCGCGGCCGTCGCGCCGCGCTTCTTCCACCAGACTGGCTTCGTAGAGAAGCTCATAGCGCTCCAGCACCCGGTCTTCGTCCCAGCGCACGCCATCCAGCCCGAAACAGAGGCGAACGCGCTCACGGCGCTTTTCGCTGTCGGCCAACTTGATAAACGCTTTCAGCGCGGGTGCGATGACCTTATCGATGATTTCCGGTTTCTTTTCGCGCCAGTCTTCCCACGGAAAATAGCGATACCAGTCGCCCCACATCGCATCGGGCGCTTTTGGCTCGCCGCTGGCGCGGGTGAGCGCGAGGTATCCGACGGACACCACGCGCGGCCCTTCGCCGGCCTTCACCATGTGCCGCCCGCGATCGCCGAAGGTGTAAAGCTGCTCGGCATAATCGAGATCGAGATAAGTTTGTTCGCCCACCCAGGTGCGCAATCCGCTTTCCAGCGTGCGATGGGTCTTCGGATCGAACGGGCCGAACGGAAGGGCATCTTCCGCGCCTTTGTGATGGACAACGAGCACGCGCGGCCGCTCGTCGGCGACGGAGACGATGGCCGCCGAAAGACCGATGCTGACGACAAGCTGGGCGGTGTCGGCTTTCATAATTCGTCCGACAGCGGAAGTTCGACGACTTCACCTTCGGCAACGATAGTGCCGTGCCCGATGGATTCGATTGCTACGTTCATGCGGCCGTTACGGCCCAACACGCGGTCCGCAAGCGCGATCATAAGCGGGTTGGGTGAGGCATGTGGCGCGCGAAGGCGCAACGCTTTCGCGATTTCCTTTTCGCGGAATGGGCCGAAACGGTCACACAGGACGATATAGGCCGCGGCGGTCGATCGACTCACTCCCGCCCAGCAATGGACGAGCATCGGCGCTTTCGCATTCCAGCTCCGGCCAAAACGAATCAGTTGCTCGACATGCTGCTCGTTGGGCGGGTCTTCGGACAGCTCGGCCGCCGACACGTCGTTCAGTCCCAGTCTCAGATGACGGCCCGCTTCGATGCCTTCCGGGGTCTCGATCATGTGCCCGGGTGAGAGCAGCGTCATCAGATGCGACGGCTTGTGGCGCTTGATCGTGGGTTCGACCTGCGACAGCGGCGTGACGAAGATTGCGGGCATAACCCTTGCTATCCGAGCTTGAAGTAATAGGGAAGAGTCATACAGCAAGTCGCTTGAAACGCTCCAGAAATTGGGCCTGCGCTTCCGCCGTCGGTAGTGGAACCAGGCGGGGAAAACGCGTTCCCCGGGGTGGTACACCGAAGATGCGCTTGGCTTCTTCGGTGGTGAAGCCCGCGAGCTGTGTGGCTTCATGAAAGGCCGAGATGATGTCGGCCTTCTTTAGCACGGTAAGCAGATCGGTGGGCGGCTTCGGTGGCAGGCTGAAACGGATATGGATGGCCGCCAGCAGCCGGTTTTCGAAGGCCTTGTAGTCGATCCCGACCGCCGCCTTGAATGGACTGATCAGGTCGCCGATGACATATTCCGGCGCGTCGTGCAGGAGTGCCATTAGCCGTGCTTCGCGCGACAGGCGCGGCTTCAGCTCGACGGCGATCTTCTCCACGAACACGCAATGCTGCGCCACCGAATAGGCGTGCGCGCCCTTGGTCTGACCATTCCAGCGGGCGACGCGCGCGAGGCCGTGTGCGATGTCCTCGATCTCGACGTCTAGCGGCGAAGGATTGAGCAGGTCCAGCCTGCGGCCGGAGAGCATGCGCTGCCATGCGCGGGGCGGTTCTTTTTTGGTCGGCATGGGGT
>DASXHQ010000040.1:0-22342 GCA_036488415.1 Rhizomicrobium sp. | reverse complement strand
TGCCAGATCTCGTCGTACAATCCGGCCTTGCGGATTTCGTCGAGATAAACGGTGTCGGCCTTGCGCAGGATTTCGAGTTTCGTGGCGGTGATCTCGCCCGGCACGCGGATGGCGAGGCCCGGCCCCGGAAACGGGTGACGGCCGACGAAACTTTCCGGCAAGCCCAGCTCGTGGCCCAGCGCGCGCACTTCATCCTTGAAGAGTTCGCGCAAGGGTTCGACCAGCTTCAGCTTCATCCGCTCCGGCAGGCCGCCGACATTGTGATGCGACTTGATGGTGACGGATGGCCCGCCCGTCGCGCTCACGCTTTCGATCACGTCGGGATAGAGCGTGCCTTGCGCCAAAAATTCCGCGCCGCCGATCTTGTGCGCTTCGCCGTCGAACACGTCGATGAAGGTGGAACCGATGATCTTGCGCTTCTGCTCCGGATCGCTGATGCCTTCCAGACGGCCCAGGAACAGATCGGCGGCCTCTGCGTGGATCAGCGGAATGTTGTAATGGCCCTTGAACAGCGAGACGACTTCATCCGCCTCGCCCGCGCGCATCAATCCGGTGTCGACGAAGATGCAGGTAAGCTGATCGCCGATGGCTTCGTGGATGAGAACTGCGGCGACAGAGGAATCCACGCCGCCGGACAATCCGCAGATCACCTTGCCCTTGCCCACCTGCGCACGAATCTTCTCGATCTCGCGCTGGCGGAAGGCATGCATATTCCATTCGGGCTTGATGCCCGCGATGTTGATGACGAAGTTCTTGTACATCTCCGCGCCGCGCGGCGTATGCACGACTTCGGGATGAAACTGGATTCCGTAGAGTTTACGCTTTTCATCCGCGATCACGGCATAGGGCGAATGTTCGGATGTCGCGACCACCGCGAAACCCGGCGGCATGGCGGTGATCTTGTCGCCGTGGTTCATCCATACCGGCTCGCGGTCGCCGATGTCGCCAAGGCCCGCGAGCAGCGGCGACGCTTTTTCAATCTTGATGTCGCTGCGGCCGAATTCGCGGGTGTGGCCGCCCTCGACCTTGCCGCCCAACTGTTCGGCCATCGCCATTTCGCCGTAGCAGATGCCGAGCACGGGAACGCCCATGTCGAACACTTTTTGCGGTGCGCGCGGCGCGCCCTCTTCCATCACGCTCGCCGGACCACCCGAGAGGATGATCGCGCGCGGCGGAGGATCGCTTTTCAGCGCCTCTTCGGCTTTCTGGAAGGGAACGATTTCGCAGTACACGCCCGCTTCGCGCACCCGGCGCGCGATGAGCTGAGTAACCTGCGATCCGAAGTCGATAACGAGGACGGGAGCGGTCATGGCGGGATGTATCAGGCATGCCAAAGCGCTGTAAAGCGCGCATTTTGCAGCGTAGCGCCGCATCCGCAAGCGCTTGCATGGGCAAAGAAAACCCCCCGGCCCGATTCGTATCGTCCGGGGCGTTTTCGCGGGCTTGGCGCGCTTATTTGTAGGTCGCCGAAGTCTTACCCGATTTGTCGTTATAGTGGATGGCGATCTCCGACACCGTGCATAGGTCGATGTCGCCCCATTGAGCAGACGAGTTGTCGTCCTTGTAGACGACCTTTAGATCCCAGTGGCAACTCTTGTCGCTGCGGTGGAAGGAGATGTCGACGTTCTGGCCGTCTTCCAGAATGTCCTGGCCCAACACGTCTTCCTGCCAGTCATCGGCTTTGGACGGCGAGACATAGACTTCGCTGATGTCGTAACCCGTCTTGTTGACGAGCGTGAAGTCCTGCTTCGCATCCGCGAAAGTGGCACTGGGTAAAGCTACAAACGCCGCGACGGCAAACGCCGCGGACACAAAAGCCCCGAATTTCATTGGTGTTCCCCCAAAGCAATGAGTGCCCATTCAGCGGCAACGCGAACCGAATAGCAAGGGTCTAGCGGCTCAGTACCGCGCAGAAGAAACCATCCATTTCATCCACCAGCGGGGTGACGCGCAGATAATCGCCAAGGCCTGGCGGTGCGCGGCGATCGGTGGATTGACGCCAGGCATCCGACGCGGGAATCACGCTGAAATTCGGATGGCGTTCCAGGAAGGCGGCGATGCGGTCTTCATTCTCTCGCGGCAGGATGGAGCATGTCGCATAAACAATGCGCGCCTTTCCAGCGGCGCGGGCGGCGGCCTGATCGAGCAGCATGTCCTGCAGCGCGTTGAGTTCGTTCAGGCGCTCCGGCGTGAGACGCCATTTGTTTTCCGGCGAGCGCCGCCAGGTGCCCGAACCGCTGCACGGCGCATCGAGTAGGACGAGATCGTAAGGACGGCCCGGCGGCTTCTGGCCCGCATGTGTTTGAATGATCGTGACACCAGCGCGGGCAGCGCGCGGCGCGATCTGGCGCAGGCGCCCTTCGTCGATGTCATGCGCGGTGAGTTCGCCCATGTTGTTCATGGATGCCGCAAGCGCCAGCGACTTTCCGCCCGCGCCTGCCGCGAGATCGAGCACGCGCGAATTCGGCTTTGCCTGCGCCAGCATCACGGCCACCTGTGCCGCTTCATCCTGGAATTCGAAGGCGCCATCAAGGAAGAGCTTGCTCTGCTCCAACCCGCGCGTGGTGGACGGCAGGCGAATGGTTGTAGGCGAATAGCGCGCGGCTTCGGCTTCAAAACCCTCGGAGCGCAGCACGTCCAGCACGCCGTCGCGGGTGGCCTTGAGCGTGTTCACACGCAGATCGACTGGCGCGCGTTCCAGCATCGCGCCCATCTCCAGCGAAACGTCTTCGCCAAATGCGCGCTGCAATTCGCTTTCGAGGAATTGCGGATATTCGCCCTTGATATGGGGCGCGGCTTCACCGGTTGGCGCAACGATCGTGCGAGCACGTTCTTTGTCCGTCAGTAACGAAGGACCATAACCATCGCCAGTGAAGAGCGAGGGTATGTCTGCGCCTTCCTTGAGCAGCGACGCGATTACCAGAGCGCGCGGCGTTTCGCTGCCCATGCGCCAGGCGAACGAGGCGCGGTGGCGGAACACGTCATAGACACGCTCACTCACCGCGGCACGGTCCTTCGATCCGGCATAGCGGCGCGCGCGGAAGAATTCGCGGATGAAACGGTCGGCGGGAAGGCGGCTGGCGGCCAGCCCATCGAGGATATCGATGGCAGCCTGAACACGGGCGGCGGGGGTCAATTCCCGCTCGGATAGTTCGGGCTTTCGCGGGTTACCAGAACGTCGTGGACGTGGCTTTCGCGCAGCCCCGCGCCGGTGATGCGGACGAATTGCGCGCGCTTGTGGAAGTCTTCGATCGTCCGGGAGCCGGTGTAACCCATCGCGGCGCGCAGGCCACCGATGATCTGGTGCACCACGTTCGCCACCGGGCCTTTGTAGGCGACCTGGCCTTCGACGCCTTCGGGCACCAGCTTCAGCGTGTCCTGCACTTCGGCCTGGAAGTAGCGATCGGCCGAACCGCGCGCCATGGCGCCCAACGAACCCATGCCGCGATAACCTTTGTAGGAGCGGCCCTGATAGAGGAACACTTCGCCTGGCGCTTCTTCGGTGCCCGCGAGGAGCGAGCCCACCATCGCCACACTGGCGCCGGCGGCGATGGCTTTGGCCAGATCGCCGGAGAATTTGATGCCGCCATCGGCGACGACGGGAATGCCGGCTTTGTGTGCGGCTTCCACCGCATCCATGATCGCGGTGAGCTGCGGCACGCCCACACCGGCCACCACGCGCGTGGTGCAGATGGAGCCGGGGCCGATGCCCACCTTCACCGCATCCGCGCCCGCGTCGATCAAGGCCTGCGCGCCGTCGCGGGTGGCGATGTTGCCGGCGAGGATCTGCGTGTAGTTCGACTCTTTTTTGATGCGCGCGATGGTATCGAGCACGCCGCGCGAATGGCCGTGCGCGGTGTCCACCACCACGACATCGGCTTCCGCTTCCACCAGCGCCAGCGCGCGCCGCAACCCGTCATCGCCGACCGACGTGGCGGCGGCGACGCGCAGGCGGCCGCGCTCATCCTTGCAAGCATTGGGGAATTTCTGCGCTTTTTCGATATCCTTCACCGTGATGAGACCGACGCAGCGATACTCATCATCCACCACCAGAATCTTTTCGATGCGGTGGTGATGCAGCAGGCGCTTGGCTTCCTCGGCGCCGACGCCTTCGCGCACGGTGACGAGCTTGTCCTTCGTCATCAGCTCATGCACCGGCTGGCGGGTGTCGGAGGCGAAGCGCACATCGCGGTTGGTCAAAATGCCGACGAGCTTGCCGGTGCCTTTGCTATCGGCGTTCTCCACCACCGGGATGCCGCTGATCTTGTAGCGCTCCATCAGGCCCAGCGCGTCGGCCAGGGTGGCGTTGGGCGCGATGGTGACGGGGTTCACCACCATGCCGCTTTCGAACTTCTTCACCCGGCGGATCTGCTCGGCCTGTTCGGCGATGGAGAGGTTCTTGTGAATGACGCCCATGCCGCCCGCCTGCGCCATCGCGATCGCGAGGCCGGCTTCGGTGACGGTATCCATGGCGGCGGAGATGAGCGGAATGCCCAGTTCGACGGTCTTGGTGAGGCGGGTGCGGGTATCGACCTGTCCGGGGAGGACTTCGGAAGCCGCGGGCACCAGCAACACATCGTCGAAGGTAAGGGCTTCGCGGATGGTGGAGCGCTGTTCCATGGGCGCGTATATCCGCGGATTCCCGATTCCGCAAGGGACACGCTAAGCACCTGATTTCACGGGATGTTCCGCATCCTCGCCAGCGACTTGCCCGGCATCATGAGGTTGTTTGTCGTTTTTTGCCCTTTCCTGTCGCAACTACATCTTGTGTGTGCAGGAGTGGCGATGCATTTGAAGTCAAGAATCTTACCCCCTCCCCCTCCTTCGCCCCCCTTCCTATCGGTTGGGACATTGTTTGATGGTTTCGCGCAGCGCAGCGGACACGGCGGCCAACCGGCGCGCGGCCACGCGAGCATAGTCCTGTCTGCTTTTGCGGTGACGTTGCTTATTCAGAGGCATTCTCCTAGCCATTATCCAAAAGAACACATAAAGAACAACTAGGACTAAAGCAATAGAGAAGTAGGAAAAATATCTGACAAATTGTCAGCGCGTGCTTGATGATGGGAGACGGGCGGCGGATTGCGTGAATAGATATGCTGTCGCCGAATTCTCCGAATTCTGTCGACATCCTCCCTTCGCATTGAATCTCAGCCGTCACTCGAAAGTCTTGCAGCCCATCATGGAAAACACATTCGCGACAGAGCCGATGGACATAGAAGCTCTTGTTGATAGCCACGCACAAACACTCGCGGACGATCTTACCGAAATAGTTGATGGGCAGGCATCAGAAGAAGACGTTCGGATAGCTGTCGCGTCTCGAATCAGTGCTTTCGCAAAAGACGCACAACTGACCTTGCGAGCCCGGCACGAGTATGGACTAGCAGGGGGGCGTATCGACTCGAAGTATGGTGGACTGATTATTGAGTATAAGAGACCATCCGGCGGGGATCGTTTGGACGCCCATGGATCGGGACGAGGCACAAAAGCCGTCGTCGAGCAAATCCGTGGACGTTTCGAAGATTTTGCCAAGGGCGAGACGGTACCCATCGAAAAGGTACTAGGGGTCGGACTCGATGGCCGCTACATTCTGTTCGCACGTTACAGGGGAAACAAATTTGATGCTGAGCAGCCCATGGCTGTGTCGCCGATTTCGATGCGGCGATTATTCAGGGCGGTGCTTTCTCTTGGCGCTCGTGGACATTCATTCACAGCCGAAAACCTAGTTCGGGATTTTGGAAATAAAAGCCTCAAAGCGCAGCACGGCGTTTCAGTGCTTTATAACACGCTTTTGAAAACAGCTTCGCCCAAGGCAAAGGTTTTCTTCCATCAATGGACCGTCTTGTTTGGTGAAGTTTGCGGCTACGATGTGACTTCAGAAAATGAAAAGATAGCCAAGCTCGCGGAGAGCTACGGGATAAAGAACCCCAAGGCTGCGCAGCTTTTATTCGCGCTTCAAACCTACTACGCGATTGTGATGAAGTTCTTGGCCGCCGAAATTGCGGCCACTTTCACGCCGCTCGGAACTTCGATTGTTCGTCAATGCGCAGCGTCTTCGTCATCTTCAAAACTCTCGTCGCTAGTGCAGCGCTTAGAGCAGGGGGGAATCTGGACTGAATTAGGCATAAGCAATTTCTTAGAAGGCGATCTCTTTTCTTGGTATCTGGCGGCATGGGATGATGGCACCGCGTCAGTAGTAAGAACGATTGCCGAAGCACTGATAGAATACGACCCGGCAACATTGAGCGTGGATCACTTTGACAATCGAGATTTGCTAAAACACCTATATCAACAACTATTCCCTCGCACGGTTCGTCACGATTTGGGTGAGTACTACACGCCCGATTGGTTAGCGGAACGGCTCACAGATCAAATCGGATTTGATGGTAATCCATCCAAACGGGTGTTGGACCCCGGATGCGGATCCGGCACATTCTTGGTTGAAGCGATCAATCGCTGCAAAGAGTGGTATGCCGAGAACAGACTTGAATGCGGCTTTGACGAAGCTGAATTCGCTAAGAGAGTTTTGAATAACATAGTCGGCTTCGATCTAAATCCGCTGGCGGTGATGGCGGCAAGGGTGAACTATCTTCTAGCGGTTCGTGATCTTCTTAAATACGTCGATCAAATTGAACTCCCCGTCTACTTGTGCGACTCCATTCGTACACCGTCTGAATACGGATCGCTGTTTGAAAACCAGCGGCGTCTTAAAACCTCTGTAGCTGAATTTATTATTCCCGCCGAAGTTACTGGTGACTGGGGGAAATTGCGAAAATATGCTGAGATTTTGGAAGAGTGCGTGCGAGATGACTACTCGCCAAATGAATTTTTAGAACGCTGCAAACGTGAGAAAATTGCGTTGAGCGATAAACCGGAGCATGTCGCTCTTTTTTCGATTTTGGTAAAACTACAGAGGGGAGGGCAAGACGGTATATGGGCTCGAATAATCAAGAATGCTTTTGCGCCGCTGTTGCTGGACAAGTTTGACTTCATCTTGGGAAACCCTCCTTGGGTGAACTGGGAAAGCCTCCCAGATGACTACAGGCAGGATCTAAAGTCGGTCTGGAATCGATATGATTTGCTAACGCTAGACGGCGCTGCGGGCCGACATGGCGGCGGTAAAAAAGACCTCGCGATGTTGTTTGTGTACGTCTGTATCGAACGCTACCTTCGATCTGGTGGACAACTTGGCTTCGTTATCACGCAATCGGTATTTAAGACTAAGGGCGCTGGCGATGGGTTCAGGAGGTTAAGTTACAAAACTGGTGAAAGTCGCACGTATATACACCCGCTTCTCGTTGAAGACTTGAGCCGTATTCAAGTCTTTGAAGGTGCAACTAACGCCACGGCGCTATTTGTCGCCCAAAAATCGGCGAAGCGATTTGAGTACCCGGTGGAATACAAATTGTGGTCGGGACCCAGTAGGATTTCTCAGTCGCTGGAACTCAGCGAGGTAATCGATACGACGACACGAATGGATATGGACGCAGCGCCGATTGAAGATGGTGATCTGCAGTCCCCGTGGTTATCGCTTCCCAAAAGCAGTTCACGTGCAGTCCGCAATATTATCGGCAAGGGCGTATACAAGGCCTATGAAGGTGCAAATACGGGCGGTTTAAATGGGGTGTACTGGGTTCATACTCTTGAGAAGAAAGCTGCCAATAGCCTTGTCGAAAACCTGCACGACATCGGCAAGATCAAGGTCGAGCATGTTACGAGATCGATCGAGAACGAATATATTAAACCCTTGTTGAGAGGTCGGGACATTTCACCTTGGAGCGCGGAACCGTCCTTAGAAATTCTATTCGTTCAAGACGCGGAAAATAAGATCGGCATTACCGAATCAAAACTAAAAAAAGACGCGCCGAAACTTTTTTCATATCTTAAGCTATTTGAGGGCGATAAGGGCGCCAAAAAGAAAGGCACACTTCGCGGCCGGAAGTTGTTTCAAAGATATTTTTCCCCCGATGATCCATTTTACACCATGTACAACATCGGGCCGCATACACTTGCCAAGCATAAGGTCGTTTGGCGCGATATGGGTCTAACAGTTCAAGCCGCAGTTGTTACCGGAGAAGTTTGTCCCGAACATCACGTGATGTTTGTGCCGACGCGTTCCGATGATGAAGCACACTATATCTGCGCCGTATTGATGAGCACGCCGTGCAAACTCGCGATAGCTGCTTACACTACCAATACAGGAAAGAGTACGCACGTAACGGAGCACATTAAGCTGCCGCGATATTCGAACTCGAACAACTTGCACGGGAGAATTGCGCAGATTTCGAAGGAATGCCACAAACGCGTTGAACGCGGCAACGATCTGTTAGATTTGCAGGATACACTTGATAGGGCGGTCGCAAGCCTTTGGGGTCTTTCCGAAGGCGATACGAAGCGAATCCAAAAAGCGTGGAAGCAATTTAGCGCACTGCGTGCCGAAGTGATTTCCGACGAAGAAGAAGGCTAGCTTGCCCAATTAATTCAGCTCGCAGATTTTCGGTATGCAAAGGGCTACGCCGCGAAGTGATAAACACCTAAATCCGGCGACAGCTTATCCATTTCCAACGTTCGCAGAACAAGCGCATAACCTAGGGACGGGGTACCGTCACCCCATTTCTCGATAAAAAGCTCTCGATGGACAAGGACGAACTGACCGCCTGGGCGCTGGCGAATGGCTGGCAGATGGCTGGCGAATATCCCAGCTTGATGAAACCCTCCTCGCCGAAGGAGGCCATCGTGCGGCTGGTGCTGAAAGCCACCATCGCCAGCATCGAGATCAAGAAGCCGGCCGGAAAGTGGGAAAAGGTTTCCAGCGCCGCTTACAGCAAGATCGCGGCGGATGCCGAGACCGGCATGCCGATCGGGCTGGGGCTCGACACCATCGCGGGCATCACCATGCTGATGCGCGACAACAAGGACCGGATGGTCTTCGCCAAGAAGCCATGAGCGCCGTCATCTGCGGCGAGCACGTAAAAACCAGGATAAGTAATTTTCCGGTTCATCACGCATTCATGTGCGATCAACGAGCATCGCAATCGCCGACTTCGATGGCCGCTCAAATATATCGAAGCCAAATTGGCGCCGCAGATACTTGACGCATTCCAGACATCAACGATTGAAACGCAAGGCAACCCAATCATGAAATTCCTGGCCGCAATCGCCATCAGCGCGCTCATGGCATCCGCTTGTGCTGCCCAGGCAGCAGAGTCATCGCCAAATTGCGCGGCGGTCTCGACGCCCAATCAGAAACTCGACGAAGACACCATTCAGCGCATCGAAGAGGGATGGATCACCGCGGAATATCGCGGCAACACGCAGTTTCTGGAATGCCTGCTGGAGCCCGACTATCGGACCTCCGGCAAATCGGGACAGATTCGCACCCGGCAGGATGTGATCGACCATGTCCCGCAGACGACCGACATGTCGAAGCCCGTCCCGCAACTTCAGACGATTGTTTTCATCCATGGGACAAGCGCGACGGCGCATTCCATCATGCATTCCAAAGACAAAGACGGTAATCCCAAGGAGGTGCATTTCGTCGACGGCTATACCTTCCACGATGGCCGGTGGTTCGCCTATAGCGGAGCGGATTTCTGACGGACCAAATCCGACGACAGGACGTCTTCCCTGATCCCGAGCGCGGGCTAACGCTCCGCCTCGGCGAACGCGGTGCCGAACATCGGCAGGCCGCTTATGGATTCTTCCTTCGTGGCTTCGTCCTGCAGCACGTCCCAATGCTCGGCCAGGCGTCCGTTTTCCATTCGCACGATGTCGGCGGCGATCCAGGAGCGGGGGCGGCCGTGTCCGCTGAACCGTCCGTGCAGCATGACGATGTCGCCTTCCGCCAGGATGCGCGCGTTCTCATAGCGCAGCGTATCGGGCAGGCTGCGGATGAGGTTGAACAGACCGTCCCGCCCCGGCGCGATGTGGGCGCTGTGCTGGATGTAGGTCTCCGACCAGAACGCCGCCGCTTGTCCGTAATCGCGTTTGTTGAAGAGCGTGTCGAAGGCCTTCAACACGATCTCCTTATTCTCTGTGGCCGAAGTCATGCCCGTGACCCTTTCTCTTGCAGCGCCGGATCGCAATCCGGCGGCGGGATGTCTATTTCAATACCGCATCGGCGCCCAGCGAGAACGCAAACGCCACGATAAAGCAAGCAAAGAAAGCATCACCTGCTGTTCATGCAACCCGCTTGACCCGCCCGCTCAAAGACAGGATCACGCGCGCGGCATCGCTCGCGGCGGATTTGGATTTGGACGGCGCAAGCCGGCGTTCGATCCAGCGGCGGACATAACCCAAGACCACATCGCCCCGGCGCCAATGCAGCAAAAGATGCGGCGCGCTTTCGATCCGCGCCCAGAACTTGGGTCCTTGCAGATTGTCATGCAGTTGGCGGACGCATTCTGTGCGCAAAAGGTCGTCCTTGCCGGCAATCAGCGTCAGCGTTGGGGTGGAAATTTCGCGCGCCGCTTCGACGGCGGCGTATCCCATCGCGATGACGCCGTCCAGAAGGGCGGGACGGATGCTCTGCATGACCAGCGGATCGCTCATCAGACGAAGCGCCGCCGTCGCGGACAATTCCCTGGCGTCGGTGCGTTCGACGATGATTTCCGACTGCCTGGCGACAAGCCCGAGCCCGCGCATGAGCCAATGGTAAAATTTGTTGCGGACGGCGGACGCGAGCGCGCCGGGCGCGACGAGAACCAGACCGGCGATATCCAATTCCGCATGGCGCGCCGCCACATGGACCGCGACCGATCCGCCCATGCTTTCGCCAAGGATGAAAAGCGGCAAATGGGATTGCGCGCGCGCGCGAAGAAAGCAGACCATCTCACAGGCGTCTTGCGCGATGCGGTCCTGCGACGTCCACAGGCCATGCGAGGCCGTCGCGCCGAATCCGCGCTGGTCGTAAGCAAGGCAGGTTATTCCCCGCTTCGCCAGTTTGGGCGCGATGTCATCGAAGGCGCCGGCGTAATCGCAGCAGCCGTGCAGCAGAAGAAGCAAGGCGCGCGGCGAGCGGGCGGGCCAGAAACGATAGGGCACTTGAGCGCCATCGGACGCTGGGTGGCTGCCGACAAACAGCTTGGCGCGCTTGGGATCGAGCGCCGCCAGCGCCCAACGGTGGCGTTTGGCGGCATCGGCTTGCTTCCAGGGAACGGCCCGCCGCAACGAAATCCGATACGTACCCATCTGCCGCGTGTCTCTCCTCTCCCAACGGCGCGAATTCCGTCAAAAACCGCAAGTCGGACGCGAGGAAAACGCTACAGGAAACTGGCGGTTCCCTGACGGCGAGGGCTGCCGCGCGCCGTCCAGACACGCGAGCATGCAACTTGACCGGCGCAAAATCCGGTGACGCTCACCCCGGCAACCTGACGAACAGCAGCGCGATATAGGCGCAATAGGCCGCCAAGGTCACAGGCGCGATGATCTTCTGGACGATGTCGCGGTTCGACAGCAGGCCGGCGATCGACAGCGCGGCGAACACCGCATGGCCCGCCAGATCGGTCGCGCCCATCGGGCCTTCCATCACGAAGAAATCCTTGATCAGGCTGACCATGAGCGCCGCCAGCGTGGCGGCAAAGAACCAGTTCTTCTCGCGGAAATAAAAGGCGCGCAGGTCCATGCTTTCGCGCGGCGCAATCTCCGGCGTGAGGAACGCCGACATCATAAAGAGCGTCACCGGCTGCAGCAGGATCACGAAGAAACCGGCGAACGTCCAATGCCGCAAGTCGCGCAGGCCGAACAGCGCCCACCACACCTGCACATTGATCAGGAACAGGCCCAGCATCTGCACCGTATGCGGCCAGTAGAAAGTGAGCCGGTCGCGCCCGCGCACCATGCCCGCGAAACCGCTCAGCACCTGCGTGATCGAGAGGCCGAGAACGATGGAGATGAGAACGGAGAGATAATCGAACGCGGTCATCGGCCCAGCCCCTTTACCGTGCCTGCCAAGCGGGCTGGTGCGGATCGTCATTTTTAGACAATCTTGGCGGCATGATGAAGTCCATCATCCTTTATGCGGTGGCTTTGGCCGCGGGCGTGTTCGCGCTGGACTGGCTGCAATATGCCTATGTCACCAAGGTGTTCGCGGCGGATTTTTATATCGGGCTGCTCGCGCTGGGCTTCACGGCGCTGGGCGTGTGGGCGGGATACCGGCTGACGCCGCGCACCGTCTCGCCCGCCTTCGCGCGCAACGACGCGGCGCTGAGATCGCTGGGCGTGACCGAGCGGGAATTTGCGGTGCTGGAATTGCTGGCGGGCGGGCAATCCAACAAGGAGATCGCCCGCAGCCTCGACATCTCGCCCAATACGGTGAAGAGCCACACCGCACGCCTGTTCGAGAAACTCGAAGCCCAGCGGCGCACCCAGGCAGTGCAGAAGGCGAAGGAATTGGGACTGATACCGTAACCGGAAAGGCGGAAATGCGCCGTTTCACCCTTTTGGGCGATACCGGCGCGAGTGGCGAACTGCTCTCATGGGCGGGCAAACAGGGGCAAACACATGACCAGAACTGCACTCATCTTTGGCTCGATTTCGGGCCTCATCACCATCGCCGGCATCATGCTCACCTTCCTCTTGCCTAACGCGCATGGGTCGGTGTGGCTGGGCTACGCCATCATGATCGTGGCGCTGTCCATGATTCTGTTCGGAGTGAAGCGTTATCGCGACAACGAGCGGGGCGGGGTCATCAAATTCCTGCCGGCGCTGGCGCTGGGCCTGATGATCGCTGTGGTGGCGGGCATCATCTATGTCGTGGTGTGGGAGTTTTATCTCTTCGTCACGCACTATACCTTTATGGATCACTACACCGCGGCCATTCTGGCGCAGAAGAAAGCCGCGGGTGTGAGCGGCGCGGCCCTTCAGGCCGAGATCGCGCAGCTGAACGAGATGAAAGCGGAATATGCCAACCCGTTCATCCGCATGGGCATGACGTTTATCGAGATTTTCCCGGTGGGCGTGCTGATCGCCCTGATCTCCGCCGCGCTCTTGCGCAATCCGCGCGTGCTGCCGGCGCGAGGGTAAGCGCACTCATCACCTCCCCCTTGTGGGGAGGTCGGAGAGCGAAGCGATCCGAGTGGGGGGACGGTGCGTGCCATCCCCCCACCCGAAAAATTCTTCGCGTCCGCTCGCTGACGCTCTCGGACCTCAGAATTTTATCGACCTCCCCACGAGGGGGAGGTGATTTTTCAGAGCAAATCCCCGCCACACGCGGCGGCCGTCGTGCCGCTCTCCTTGAACGCCTTGATCACGTTGCGGCCGGTCGTCCATTTGTGGACTTCGTCGGGACCATCCACCAATCGCTGCGAGCGGATATGCGTGTACCACGCGGCCAGCGGCGTATCGCGGCTATAGCCGAGTGCGCCGTGAAGCTGGATCGCGGTGTCCACCACCTTGTGCACCATGTTGGCGAGATAGACCTTGGCGATGCCGTTCTCCTGCCGAAGGTCCATGCCCTTCTCCGCTTTATACGCGATGTGCAGGATCATCAGCCGCGCGATGTAGATTTGCGTGGCGCATTCGGCGAGCATGAACTGCACCGCCTGGCGCTCATCCAGCTTCTTGCCGAAGGTGGTGCGCTGGGTGATGTGCGCGGTGGCCAGATCGAGCGCGCGCTGCGCCATCGAGACGTTGTGCATGCCGTGACGCAGGCGCCCGTAAGCGAGGCGATGCTGGCCCATGCTGAAACCCTTGCCCTCGCCGCCCAGCAAATTCTCCGCCGGCACTTCGAGATCCTTGATCTCGATCTCCGCGTGGCCGCCGCCCAGGATATGCGACAGCGGGCCTTCCAGCGCCATGGTCGGGATGTTGCGTTTGATTCTGTAGCCGGGGTTCGGCAGCTCCACGAGGAAGGTGGAGAATTGCTGATGGCGCGGCGCGTTTGGGTCGGTCTTCGCCATGACGAGCGCGATGTCGGCAACGCTCGCCGCGGAGGAGAACCATTTTTCGCCGTTCAGGATGTAAGCGTCGTTGCCCTTCTTCTCCGCGCGCGTCTGCATGCCGGTGGCGTCGGCGCCCGCGGCCTTCTCCGTCATCGAATAGCAGATGCGCTTTTCGCCATTGAGAAGCGGCTTGAGGAATTTCTCTTTCTGGAGGTCCGTGCCGTTCTGCAGCAAGGTGAGCATGGTCGCGTCGTCCGGACCTTGCGTGTTCATGGAGAGCGCGCCGAGATAGCTTTCGCCAAGCTCCATCTGCACCAGCGCATTGGCAAGCGGCCCAAGCCCCATGCCGCCATATTCCTTCGGTATGAACGGGCACCACAGGCCCTGCTCCCGCGCTTTCTTGCGCAGCTCGGTCAGCGTGGTCTTGTAGTCGGCACCGTCCAGCAACTTCTTCTCGGCGGGGCGGCACTCATCTTCCACCCACTGGCGCACCTTGGCGCGAATGGCTTTGGCTTCCGCAGGAATTTCAAAGTCGATGGCCATGTCGTTTCCTCAATTTCTATCGTCGGTATCGTCCGAATTTCCGACGCGATTGTCCACGGGTCGATCGGCGTTAAAGCGTCCGTTCCAAGAGCGAATTCGCAGCACTTCCGCCCGACTCTTCCTGAGTATTCCCTCCGTTCTTTCCGGTGGGGCAAGCGTTTGAGACCCAAGCCACCGGCTATCGCCCCAGAGAGAAGCAATAGCTACTCGTTCCTGAACAATATCATCGATGAAGACGAGTGGATTCTGATGCACTTCATCAAAGGGCGGCCAATTAAAATGAGAATGATACCTGTCGAATCCGACAGTCACTTCATCTCCCTCGGTATCAATTATCAGCGGGAAATCTGCCTTCGATTCGGCAGGTGCAGGAACTTCCACAACGAGAAAATTCGTCGAGTAGTTCGATGAATCAATCTTCGAAAATTCACGCCAAGACGGATATTTTGAAAACAACGCGCGCGCAAACTCCACCGAGAACGGATTCAAGTCGCGCCCGTTTAACGATCTCATACTCACTCCAGATCCGGATACGGCCCTTTGCCGCCGTCGGCGATGAACTTGTCGATGCGGGCTTCCAGAACCGGCATCGGCACTGAACCAAGCTGCAGCACGGTGTCGTGGAAGGCACGGATGTTGAACTTGGGGCCGAGCGCGGCTTCCGCCTTCGCGCGCGCTTTGCGGATCGTCATCTCGCCCAGATAATAGGAGAGCGCCTGCCCCGGCCACGCGATGTAGCGATCCACTTCCGTTTCGATCTCATGATCGGGAAGCGCCGTGTACTGGCGCATGTATTGGATTGCCTGATCGCGCGTCCAACCCTGACTGTGGATGCCGGTATCGACGACAAGCCGCGCCGCGCGCCAGATCTGCCAGCCCAGATATCCGAAGCGGTCATAGGCCGTGGGATACATCCCCATTTCCTGGCCGAGATATTCGCAATACAGCGCCCAGCCTTCGCCATAGGCGGAGATGTAGGTGTAGCGGCGGAAATCCGGCAGCGTCTTGTCTTCCGCCGCGAGCGGAATCTGGAACGCATGACCCGGCGCCGATTCATGCAAGGTCAGCGGCCGCAGATTGAACAGCGGACGATGCGGCAGATCGTAAGTGTTCACCAGATAAACGCCCGCACCGCCCCGGCCTGACGTATAGAACGGCGCCAGATCGTCCGGCACCGGCTTGATCGCAAAACGCGCGCGGGGAAGCAACCCGAAATAGGTGGACGCCTTGCCGTCGAACTCCTTGGCGATCCACGCCGCCTTGTCGAGAAGCTCCTGCGGCGTCTTCGCATAGAATTGCGGATCGGTGCGCAGGAATTCCTGGAACGCGGCGAAGTCGCCTTTGAAGCCGGTTTCCTTCATCACGTCGATCATCTGTTGATGCAGCTTGGCGACTTCATCTTCGCCGAGTTTGTGAATCTCGGCCGGGCTCATGTCGAGCGTGGTGTATTCGACGATTTGCGCCTGGTAGAACGCCTTGCCGTCCGGCAGATCATCCGCCGCCAAGGTCTTGCGCGCACCGGGCACATATTCGCTGTTCCAGAATTTCAGCAGCTCGGCATAAACCGGCTGCACTTGCGCGCGGATCACATCCACCGCCTGCGCGCGCAAAGCCGTCTGACGGTCGGGCGAGACGCCGTTCATATGCTTGAACGGCTCGTAGAATAGCGAGTCTTCCGGTTTGGCGTTCACGACATTTGAAATGGAAGCATCGCGGCCTTGCAGCGTTACCTGCGGCGGCGTGAATCCACGCTTCACGCCCGCGCGCATTTCATCCATCTGCTCGTGAAAATAGCGGGGGACATCGCGCATCTGCGCGATCCAGTTCACATAGTCCTTTTCATTCTTGAAGTCGCCGCGCGCGGTATAGCCGAGATCGGTCCAGAAGGTGGTGTCCGAATTGGCCGGCATTTCGTAGTCGCGGAATTTCTGATCCGCGATCAGAACTTCGATCTGCGGGATATAGACGTCGCAATTTACCTGCTCCTTGGGCGAGAGCTGGGCGCGGGGAATGGCCTTCGCCTGCTTCAGCACATCTTCCCAATAGCGCTGCCGCACGTCCTGCGTCGCGGGATCGACCTTGGGCAGATGGTCCACGATCTCCTCATGCCCCGCATTTTCACCGCTGGCATATTGCTCTTCACGCCATTTCCACTCTTTGGTGTAAAGCGCCTTGAACTGTGCATCGGCGCTGGAGGATTTCGCGGCTGTAGCGGCGTGCGCGGGCATGGCGGCGGCCACAATCAGGAACGCGGCGCCGAGGCCGATGACGAAACGATGCATGAATTCTCCCCTCGATGCTGCAAAAGCCTAGCCCCGAAATCCGAGCGCCACCAGATAAAGCTCCACCGATTCCGCGCGCGACGCGGGCGGCTTCACATGTTTCACATCGGCGAACATTTTCTTGATGCGCGCGAGCAGCTCGCCCGTCGCGCCGCCGCGGAAAACCTTGCCAACGAACGCGCCGCCGGGGCGCAATGTGTCCTCCGCGACATCCAGTGCGATCTCGAACAGCGCGAGGGTGCGTAAGTGATCCGTGGCGCGATGCCCCGTCGTCGGTGCGGCCATGTCGGTGAGGACAAGATCGGCAGGTCCGCCGAGCGCGTCTTTCAACATCGCCGGCACATCGGGATCGGTGAGATCGGCATGGAAGATTTCGACACCGGGAATTGGCTCCATCTCCAGCACGTCGGCGGCGACGACTTTTCCGGTATCGCCCACACGCGCAGCGGCAACTTGGCTCCAGCCGCCCGGCGCCGCGCCGAGATCGAGAATGCGCGCGCCTTTCTTGAACAGCCGGAATCTGGAATCCAGTTCGACGATCTTGAACGCCGCACGGCTGCGATAGCCCTTGGCCTTGGCTTCGCGCACATAAGGATCGTTGAGCTGCCGCTCCAGCCAGCGATTGGACGAAGCGGTGCGGCGCTTGGAGGTCTTCACCTTCTCGCGCAGGACATCGCCGCGCCCGGACGGCCCCCTGTCTGAATTTTTCGCCATCTGCTCACAATCGCTAAAATTCGACCTTAACGGTCATGGTCTTGATAAGGAACCCGTGCGCGACACCCCGCCCCGAGTGCCACACCACAGTAAAGAATGGTATCGCGCAACCAAGTGGAAACAGTCGCGCGCTCAACATCGGTCATCTAATTGGGGGTTCGCCGCGTGGACGTTCTGGAACATGAGCCCGATCTGCTGACGCGGCAGCGCACGAAAGGCAGCCTTGCCTTCGAAGCAGCGTGGCGCGCGTTGCCCAGAAACGGGATCGTCCCGGATCGCCGCGATCTGTCTTTGCACAAGTTCAAGAAATTCATGCCGGACATGGCGCTCATCGACATCCTTCCGGGCATGCCGGCGCGGTCGCGCATTTGCGTTGTCGGCGAGTGCATTCGCGAACGCCTTCCATTTCCACCGGTGGGCCAAGACTACTTTCAATTTCTGCCGGTGCAGCTGCGCGCGATTGCCGCTCAGAGACTCAAAGCGATCGTCAGCCAACCTTGCGGAATCTGGCAGGTGCTAGGGATTCACTATCAGCGCGATGTCTTCAAGAGCATCGAACTGACGGGCTTTCCACTGTTCCGCGAGAACGGGCCGCCACAAATCATGGGCGTCATCCTCTACAGCCAGGGCCAGGTCAGCGACATCCCGGGGGACGTCGCCATGATCTCGCTGGACCGCGCCACGGCCACAGCCTTTCTGGATATCGGCGCTGGGGTGCCGGTCTGGCCGCCTGTGGACAATCAAACGGCCCTTCCTGCCGCGAAAAACGGCTTCCGCGCAATGCCTTGAAAGGCCGGGACTCCTCGTATAAACGAGCGGCCTCCGTTGGGGGATCGTCTAACGGTAGGACCCCAGACTCTGACTCTGGTTGTCTAGGTTCGAATCCTAGTCCCCCAGCCAAACGGGACGTCTTAAAAATTTGCGTCCTTTCAATAGCTTATTTGGCCCACAATTTTCCGATTAGCCGTCCTGCCGTTAAACCTCTGAATCCCATGCAAATAAATGGTTCGAATCCCAGTTGGGTTTTCGAGCCGCGGTCAATTGCTGGGGCGCTGATCATGTCCCTGATAAAGACGTGTGCTGAAAGCCGAACAACTGAGATTCGAACTGCAGCTTTCTTTGATGATGCTGTTCAGAGGAGATCGGCGCAGCAAGAGGGACGAGCGGATTGAAAGCAACGAAGTGAATCGAGATTCGCTAAGAATTCCGGTGTTTGCTTGAATATCTGAGATTTCTCCCGCTCCGCCCAAATAATTCCGTTTAAGGTAGGGCGCCGCCGTTGGAGTTGTGTCAGGCAAGTGCCCCGCGCGCACTTTAATATGTGGCCAAACAGGGAAAACGGGTGCGGCGTAAGTAATTGAAATTAACACTCCACCACATTGACGGCCAAGCCGCCTTTGCTCGTCTCTTTATATTTTGACGACATGTCCAGTCCGGTTTGGCGCATCGTCTCGATCACCTGATCGAGTGACACCTTGCTGGGTTCGGTGGAATGAAGTGCCAACCGCGCAGCATTGACTGCCTTAACAGCGCCCACGGCATTGCGCTCAATGCAAGGGATTTGCACCAGACCACCCACGGGATCGCAGGTTAGACCCAAATTATGCTCCATGCCGATCTCGGCTGCGTTAGCGACCTGTTGTGGCGTGGCACCCCAAATGGCGGCTAACCCGGCCGCAGCCATGGAACAAGCCACGCCAACTTCGCCCTGACACCCCATTTCGGCACCTGAAATCGAAGCACGTTGTTTGTAGAGCAGTCCCACGCCGCCTGCTGTCATAAGATAACGACGCGCATCGCGGGTTGCGTTGTCTCCGTTCAAGCAATAGTGCCGCAAAATTGCCGGCAAAATGCCTGCCGCACCATTTGTGGGAGCGGTTACGACGCGACCGCCGCTCGCATTCTCCTCGTTGACCGCCATCGCGTAGACGTTCAGCCAATCGAACAATCGTTCCGGCTCGTTTCCGCCCGGCCCTTCTTGCAGCTTGCGCCAGATTGCCGGTGCCCTTCGCTTCACGGCGAGTGATCCCGGCAATATGCCGCCGCGCGTCAAACCTCGCTGCACGCAAGCCGACATCGCCTGTACCACGCGATCCAATCGCTCGTCGGTCTCAGCGCGCGGACGTATGACGTCCTCGTTCGCGTAGATGACCTCTTCAATGCTCATGCATTCGCGCGCGCAATGGGCAAGCAACTCAGCGCCGGAGCAAAAAGCGAACGGAACAGCGTGGCCAGACGCGATCCGATCATTAGGAGTGGGCGCCTGAAGCTGCTTGGCCGTCGCTATGAAACCACCGCCGGTGGAATAGTAGGTTTCCTCGAACACCATCGTGCCATCGGACCCGAATGCACTGAGCTTCATACCGTTGGGATGCAATGAAGGAATGACGCCGTAAGCGAAGACAATATCGCGCTCTGGATTGAAGGCGATCACATGTTCTTGCCGCAGTGAGATTTCGTTCGCCTCGCAAACTTGGCCGACTAGATGATCGGCTTCATCCGGGTCGATGGTCTCCGGGTCGATGCCAGACAACCCCAATAGAACTGCCTTCGGCGTGCCATGGCCTTGACCTGTCAGTGCGAGAGATCCTTGGAGCTCGACAACAATTCGCGAGATGGACTGGAGCGGCAAACTCGCGGAGAGTTCTTCCAGAAATCTTTTGCAGATGCGGATCGGGCCGAGCGTGTGTGAACTCGAAGGTCCGATGCCGATGCGGAAAAGGTCGAGAACCGAGAGCATTGTGATCAGCGATTATACTGTGTTCGATAGGCTAGCGACGCAGACGATCCATTTAGCAAAACAGCAGGGCGTGGTCACGCTGTGTTCGCCGGCACGTTGGAGAACAAAACCGGTTGTGCCACGGTCCGTGCCCATTGGTAGTCAGCTTTGCCGTTCGGCCCGCGCCGCACTTCGGGCACGATGATCACGTCCCTCGGAAGCTTGTAGCTCGCGAGCCTGGTGCGAGCCTGTGCGATCAAGGCTATGGCATCGGCCTTGGCATTGCCGCGCAGGCTTGTCACCGCCACGATCCGCTGTCCAAAGCGTGCATCGGCCACGCCGACAACGAGGCAATCGGCGACATCGGCAAGAGATTTCATCACCTCTTCGACCTCTTCCGGAAAGACCTTCTCACCGCCGGTATTGATGCAGTTGTTGCCGCGGCCGAGAAGTTCGAGCGTCCCATCCGCATTGATTCGCGCATAATCTCCACCGAAGGTGTAGCGGCGCCCATTTACGGTCCGGAACGTGCGCTCCGATTTTTCCGGATCCTTGAAATAACAGAGAGGCACCACGCCGCTGCAAGCGATCATGCCGGCCTCCCCGGTGCCGGGCACCACCTCGCGGCCGTCTTCAGTGAAAACTTTGGTCGTCTCGTTCATCTGGAATGTCGCGGTCGAATAAGCCGGCGTATCGCGCCCCATGATCGAAAGCCCCATCGCGCCTTCGGTCGATCCCATCGCATCCAAGATCGTGGCGTCGCAGAATTCAAGCAGACCACGCTTGACCTCCAGCGAGCACATCACGCCGGAGGAAACCATAAAATTGACGGACGAAACGTCATAGGCGCGCCCGCCAGCGCGCGCCTGTTCCAGCGCTGCCAGCATCGGCCGCGCAAAGGCATCACCAACGAAAGTGATTTCGGTGATCTTTTCGCGCTCCACCGTCTTCCACAGCCCGTGCGGATCGAAATGGCGGTTGTCCATCGTCACCACGCGCGCACCCAGAAAAAGCGGCTGGAATGAGCCGAGCCACAGCCCGGTGCCGTGCATCAGGGGGCACGCAGGCAGGCTGCGCGGCAATCTCCCCTCTGCCTTCAGCCCGCGCAGCAACATTGCCAGATCACTGACACTCCGCGGCCTGGGCAGTCCGCGCAAATCGAACGTACGGAAGCGGCCGGCGCAAAAATCTCCCATCCGGTACATCACGCCCTTGGGATAGCCAGTCGTGCCGCCGGTATAGAGCATGTAAATATCGTCTTCCGAACGTTCGATCCGCGGCATCGGCGTGGCACCCGCGATCGCCTCCTCATAAGCGAGCGCACCATCCAGATGTTCACCGGAGCCGTCTTCGATTTCGATAAAAAGCCTGAGTTTGGGAAGCTGGGGGCGAATGGCCGTAATCTGCGGAGCGAATCCGGCTTGAAATACCACCGCCCCGGCATCGGAATTCTCGAGGATGTAGTGCAATTCCTGCTCAAGGTAGCGGTAATTCACATTCACCGCCACCGCGCGGCATTTGAAAAGGGCAAATTGGCTTTCAAGATATTCGTTGGAGTTGTAAGCGTATAGTGCGACTTTGGAATTGCACCCAAACCCCGCCGACGCGAACACGGCTGCGAGCCTGGCAGCGCGATCGTCATATTCGCGCCAAGTCCGGCGCACCGCGCCATGCACCAGCGCAATCTCTTCGGGGACCGTGTCGGCAACGATTTCCCAGATGTCGGCAAAATGCTTCTTCATCGCGTTCCCTTCCACCTGCCGGCATCTCGCCAACCGGGGATGTGCCGCGAGCTTAGCTATAATCAGATTAAAATCAAGTTTTGACGGAGATATTTACCCGATCTGAACATTTGCGATAGCCCGCGATATAAAATCAGATATAAATCTGAAAGGACAATCGCGCCAAAGAGGGCCGGGCGCGACATCTGATAGGAATCCAAATGTCTGCTGAAAACATGAATGGCGCTGAAAGCCTGGTGCGAACGGTGGTCGGTGCAGGCGTGGAGGTCTGCTTCACAAATCCTGGGACATCGGAAATGCATTTCGTGGCCGCACTGGACGCGGTGGTGGGCATGCGTTCGGTGCTGGGGCTGTTCGAGGGTGCAGTGACGGGCATGGCCGATGGCTACGGAAGGATTGCCCAGAAGCCGGCGGCAACGCTTCTGCATCTCGGCCCGGGGCTAGCGAACGGCCTTGCCAATCTGC
>DASXHQ010000033.1:0-9281 GCA_036488415.1 Rhizomicrobium sp. | reverse complement strand
AAGTGTTTAAGCGCAACGTGCTGGCGTCGGGCGTCGTGCCGCAGATCAGCGTCATCATGGGCCCATGCGCGGGCGGCGATGTCTATTCGCCCGCAATGACGGATTTCATCTTCATGGTGAAGGACACGTCCTACATGTTCATCACCGGCCCCGATGTGGTGAAGACGGTGACGCAGGAAGACGTGACGCCGGAACAGCTCGGCGGCGCGAAGGTCCACAGCACCAAATCTGCGGTGGCCGACGGCGCGTTCGAGAACGATGTCATCGCCATCGAGGAAATCCGCCGGCTCTACGATTTTCTGCCGCTCAACAATCGCGAGAAGCCGCCGCACTGGCCGACCGATGACGAGCCGCAGCGCCAGGAGATGAGTCTCGACACGCTGGTGCCGGAAAATCCGAACAAGCCCTATGACATGAAGGAGCTGATCGCCAAGGTCGCCGACGAGGGCGACTTCTTCGAGATCGGCGAGGCTTTCGCACGCAACATCATCACCGGCTTCGGTCGCATCGAAGGCTCGAGTGTCGGCTTCGTCGCCAACCAGCCGATGGTGCTGGCGGGCGTGCTCGACAACGATGCCAGCCGCAAGGCCGCGCGCTTCGTGCGTTTCTGCGATTGTTTCAATATTCCGATCGTGACTTTCGTGGACGTGCCGGGTTTCCTGCCGGGCACGGCGCAGGAGCACACCGGCATCATCAAGCACGGCGCGAAGCTGCTCTTCGCCTACACTGAGGCAACATGCCCGAAAGTCACCGTCATCACCCGCAAGGCCTATGGCGGCGCTTATGACGTGATGGCCTCCAAGCACATGCGCGCGGATGTGAACTATGCCTGGCCCAGCGCGCAGATCGCGGTGATGGGCGCGAAAGGCGCGGTGGAAATCATCTTCCGCCAGGACATCGGCAACAAGGAAGCCATCGCCGAACGCACCAAGGAATATGAAGACCGCTTCCTCAACCCGTTCGTGGCAGCGTCACGCGGTTACATCGACGACGTGATCCGCCCCCACTCCACCCGCTGGCGCATCGCCCGCGCGCTGCGGATGCTGAAGAACAAACAAGTCCCGCAGATCTGGAAGAAGCACGACAATATACCTTTGTGATATTTCACCTCCTCCTTGCGGGGGTGAGTAGCGACAGCGTGCGAACGGAGAGCGAAGCGATCCGGGTGGGTGGGGGTAATTGCCGAACCGCACTCTCACCCGAAAAATTCTTCGCTGCGCTACGAATTTTGTCGACCTCCCTGCAAGGGAGGGTGAAATTGCGGGGTGACTTCATTCAGTATCGATTTTTCAGGACCAATTTCCATTTATAACCGTTGAGAAAAATGAAGCGGATTTGACCTCCCCCCTTGCGGGGAGGTCGAAATTTGCACTTCGCAAATTTCGGGTGGGGGAATGGCCGACACTCGCGCACGACAGCTTCGTCAAAAAGCCACCGATGCCGAACGCATCCTCTGGGCCGAACTGCGCGACTTCAAGCGCGGTGGCATGCACTTTCGCCGCCAAGCGCCATTCGACCGCTACATCGTCGATTTCGTTTGTCACTCCCACAAGCTGATCGTTGAACTCGATGGCTCGCAGCATGGCGAAGACGAGGCGATCATCTATGACGAGGAACGCACCGCTTATCTGAACAGCCGTGGCTATCGCGTGGTGCGCTTCTGGAATTGGGAAGTGACGAAAGAGCGCGCTCGCGTCGTGGATGTGATCGCGCGGTTGGCAGAGGAACCCCCACCCGAAAAATCGGAAGGCGATTTTTCGACCTCCCCGCAAGGGGGAGGTGAAATTAGCTAACGCCTTGCCGCGAATACTCTAATGCCCGAACGGGCCGCCTTCGTGGACGCCGCTGTTGCTGTCGCAGCCGGGGGTACTGGGAGTCGCCGCAGTCGTTGAGGGCGCGGTCGGCTTGGGGCAGGCCGACGCGGGGTTCGTTGCAGGAAGGACTGGCGGCGATGTTTGGGTGGCGTTCGCCGGTGTCGCCGTCTTCTTGTCGGACTTCGGCTGCGGCAGCGTTTTCGTCGGAGTTGGCGCTGTTGTCGTTTTCGGGCAGTTCGCCATGTTCACATGCGCTTCGCCGGGCGCGGGCTGCGTGCACTGCGTGTTGAGGTCGCTCTTCGGATTGGCCGTCGTTGGTGACGTCGGATTGGTGACGGCAGGGTTGGACTGCGCGAATGCCACGGGCGACAGCGACAAGGCGGTGGCCGCGATTCCGGCAAGCAATATCGAGCGTTTCATAAATCTTCTCCCGGACAATCTCAGGAACAAAACTCGTGAGTACGGCTTTTGGTGCCGCTTAAGGGAACTTTTATCCGCCTATTTCGCGCCTGCGAAAGCGGTGACTTCCATCTCCACGCGGCCATTCATCGCCAGGCTGGCGACGCCCAAGGCAGAACGCGCCGGAAGGCGATCCTGTTTGAAATACTCGACATAGATTTTGTTGAACGCGGGCCATTCCTTCATATCGGCGAGGAAGACCTGGCATTTGAACACGTCGTCGAAGGAAAGGCCGTTCTGCTCCAGCGTGCGGGCGATGTTCTCGAACATCTGCCGCGTCTCCGCTTCTATGCCTCCCGGCACCAGCGCCATCTTGCCGGGCAAATTGCCCATCGCGCCGCTGAGATAGAGCACGTCGCCCACGCGCACGGCATCGGAGAACGGAAGCCCTGCGTCGATCGAGCCACGCGAGCGGATGAATTTCAGCATGGGCCTTGAACTCCTCTATTTCGAACCAATATCCCATCACCCTGTTCTTCTTTCGCAAGGCAAAGAAGAGGGAGGGGAGGGGGAGGGGGTAGGCGAAAGCGTGAAAACGACTGCTTCGCTCGTGCACAAACCACAAGATATGGGATTCGCGCAAAATCGGATTTGCAAAAATCGACATTCAACTCGGTGACACGCGTATGGGGTCAAAAGTCGAATACAAATAGTTGCGGAGAAGCGATATGCGGCCGCAAGATCTTGAAGCTGGGAAGCTAACCGTTTGCCCTGGCCGCCAGCGCCGCCACATTCCGCGCGGAGCGCTCGATGTGTAGCAGCCGGCGGCGTAGGAAGGGCAACGGCTTTGTTTCCAGCAGCTCGCTCAACCCGCGGCGGCGCAAATGGTCCGGGCGCTCCGCGCGCGCTTCGCGATCCTCGGCCAAGGTGTCCAGCACAATCCCGCGCGCGGCCGATAGAACATCGTCGGTCACTCGTGGATCCAGTTCACCGGCCCGCGCCAGCATCGCCGTTCGCACCGAGGCGAGGTCGGAGGCGAAGAGATAGTTCGCGCCGAGCAGTTCGTTGAGCGCCGCCAAGGTCCGCTTGTTGTCGCCAGGCTCGTCCAGCAGCCGTCGCGCCGCGCTCGACAGCGCGGAAACCGCGTCCAGCGCATTGCGGCGTGCGAGACGATAGGTTTGTTCCACCGGCGCGCGCGTCAGCGCCTGCTCAGCGAAGGCGCGGTCGGCCTTGATGAGGTTGTTCACCAGTTGCGGCACGTTTCGGCGTTCCCAGCTGGGCAACAGGAAGCTGAACCCCGTCGCCAGTGCTGCGCCGATCAGCGTGTCCAGGATGCGCTCGAAGAACAGCGGCTGCGTGCCCGGATACATGAAATGGATCAGCAGCAGCGCCGACACGGAAGCAGCCAGCGCGGTGATGCGGTAATTCACGGTGCCAAAAGCGTGCGAAACGCCTACGGCCACCACGATGCCGGCCAGCGGCCATTCATCCGGCAGGAAACGGATCAACGCCGCCGCCACGATGCAGCCCAGCAGCGTGCCCAGCACGCGGTCGTTTCGGCGTTGGCGCGTGATGCTGTAATTCGCGCGCATGATGAGCGCGGTCGTCAGCAGGATCCATCCGCCATGCACATAGCTGGGAAAGAGTAGCGTGATCGCATATCCCGCCGTCATTGCCAGCGTGAGGCGCACGGCGTAACGCATCGCGGGGGAGCGCAGCGTGAATTGAGACAGCAACACCTTCGGGCTGGTTGTCTCCGGTTGCATGAACGCCGCAAGGTTCAGAACCCGCTGCGTATCCGAAAGCGGCTGCGCCTCGTGGATGACCGTGAACAGCCTTTGCAGTTGCTCGACGGCCCGGACGAGCTTGGTGTGCGTGGATTGGAACGCCGCGCGCGCGATCTCTTCGTCGGCGTCGGCGGGCAGCATGCGCTCCAACCGGGCGATTTCGTCGGCGATAGCATCGAGTTGCTTCTGATGGTCTGGGGCCTGAATGTCCGCGAAGGGCGAGGCGAGCGCGATGACAAGGGCTTCTACGTCGCCGGCGAAGTCGACAATCAGCGCGCGCATGCGGCGTAGCAAATGGCGATGCTGCGAGCGGTGCAATATCTCGATGTCGGCATCGCTGGACAGAATCTGCTCGAAGCAATCCACCAGCGAGGTCAGTGCGTTGGCATATTGCAGCCGCTGCGGCGTCATTCGCCCCGCATAGATCATGTCGCGCGCGATCTGCAGGTTTTCAGCAAGCACACCGTTGGCTTCGATCAGCGCGCGCAACGCCGGCTTGTGGGTCTCGGTCGGATCGAAAGCCGCCGATTTGGCGCGCAGATAATTTGCGAAAGCGCGCAAAGCTTCGCCGAGCACCACGCGGCGATTGCGGTCGTCCAGCAGCGCCCCCATCGCCAATCCGAATAGCGCATAAGCAACGCCGCCTGCCGCGAAAATCGCCGTGTGCTGGATCGCCAGAGCGAGCGTGTCTTTCTGGCCGGACATGCCGAGCACAAGCGCCAGCACGCCCGCGACGCCGACGCCCAGCGCCCGGCGTCCATAAGCGGAGATCAGCGCCGCCACGAAGCTTAATGCCGCGACCAAGAGCCCCAGTCCCAACGGCGAGCCGCCGGACAAAGCCGCCAGCAGGGAAATCAGGCTTGTGGCGATGACGGTTCCCGCGAAGATCGGCGGCTTGATGGAGAACCGGCTGGGCTGATCCACGATGGAGGCGCAGAGCGCACCCGTATAAGCCAGCACCGTTACGGAAAGTCCGAACGCCAGATAGAATCCGGCGCCCACCACCGCCATGCCCAGCGCCACCGCAACGCCGTTCTCGACATGCAGGCGGAAGAGGGCGAGGCCGAGACGACGGGAAAGAGGCTTGGCGAGCATTTCGTCAAGGGTTAGCACGGTTTACGACCGCGCCGGAACGCCCTAAAACGCTTGGGAATCAGGCCCCTATCGAAGGGCCGGGGGAGCGCTTTTGTTCAAGAAAATCCTCATCGCGAACCGTGGCGAGATCGCCTGCCGCGTCATCAAGACCGCCCGCAAAATGGGTATCCGCACCGTCGCCGTCTATTCCGACGCCGACCGCGATGCACTGCATGTCGAGATGGCCGACGAAGCCGTGCACATCGGCCCCGCGCCATCTGC
Source organism: Rhizomicrobium sp. (assembly GCA_036488415.1). Taxonomy (GTDB): domain Bacteria; phylum Pseudomonadota; class Alphaproteobacteria; order Micropepsales; family Micropepsaceae; genus Rhizomicrobium. Next base: position 3,925 of record DASXHQ010000033.1, on the reverse strand, counting down.
GCAATCCTATCTCGTGATCGACAAGATTCTGGATGCTTGCAAGCAGACCGGCGCGGAAGCTGTGCATCCGGGTTACGGCTTTCTCTCCGAGCGCGAAGCGTTTGCGGAAGCCTTGTCCAAGATCGGTGTCGCTTTCATCGGTCCGAACACCAAAGCCATCGCCGCGATGGGCGATAAGATCGAATCCAAGAAGCTCGCGCTCGCCGCGAAGGTGAACACGGTCCCTGGTTATGTCGGCGAGATCAAGGATGCCGACCATGCCCGAAAAATCGCCGGCGAGATCGGTTATCCGGTGATGGTAAAGGCGAGCGCCGGCGGCGGCGGCAAGGGCCTGCGCATCGTGCACAAGGAAAGCGAGTTGGTGCAGGCCATCCAGTCGTCGCAGAACGAAGCGAAGGCCAGCTTCGGCGATGACCGGTTGTTCATCGAGAAATTCGTCACCGAGCCGCGCCACATCGAAATCCAGGTGATGGGTGACAAGCACGGCAACCTTATCTATCTGAACGAACGCGATTGCTCGATCCAGCGCCGCAACCAGAAAGTCGTCGAAGAGGCGCCGTCGCCGTTCCTCGATGCCAAGATGCGCAAGGCGATGGGCGAGCAGGCGGTGATGCTGGCCAAGGCGGTGAATTACGACAGCGCCGGCACGGTGGAGTTCATTGTCGACAAGGACCGCAATTTTTACTTCCTGGAAATGAACACGCGCCTTCAAGTCGAGCATCCAGTTACGGAGCTGACCACGGGCCTCGATCTTGTGGAGCTGATGATCCGGTCGGCGGCGGGTGAGAAGCTGCCGCTGACGCAGAAGGATGTGAAGCTGGACGGTTGGGCCGTCGAAGCGCGCATCTATGCGGAAGACCCTTATCGCGGCTTCCTGCCGTCCACGGGACGCCTCGTGCGCTATCGCCCGCCGACAGAAGGCACCTTCGGCGATGTCACGATCCGCAACGATACCGGCGTTTATGAAGGCGGCGAAATCTCGCTCTATTACGATCCGATGATCGCCAAGCTTTGCACCCACGCATCGACGCGCGAAAAGGCGATCGACGCGATGGCGGCGGCGCTGGACGAATTTCGTATCGACGGCATCAATCACAATATCGCGTTCCTTACCGCGATCATGCACAACGCGCGGTTTCGGTCCGGCAAGGTCACGACCGCCTTCATCGCCGAGGAATATCCCGATGGCTTCCACGGCCGCGCGATGGACAAGGCGATGGAGCACCGTTTCGTTGCCGTCGCCGTCGCGATGAAACTGATGCGAACGGACCGTGCCGCGCATATCTCTGGCACATTGAACGGCGCGCATCGTGCTTCCGCCGATTTTATAGCGTCGATGGGCGATAAGAATTACACGGTAACCCACGCCCATCTGCACGACGGCAAAATCCATCTGCATATCGGCGGCGATATTTATGCCGCCGAAATCCGCTGGCATTTGGGCGAGCCTGTGATGCATCTGCGCGAGGACGACGGCAGCTATGCGATCCAGGTGGCGCGCCTCGCCGGCAGCTATCGCATTCGTCAGGGCGGTGCTGCGGCGACTGTAACGGTGCGCAGTCCTTATGCCGCAGAACTGGCGTCGCTGATGCCGGTGAAGGCCGCTGCCGACACCTCCAAATTCCTGCTCTGCCCGATGCCGGGGCTGGTCGTTTCAGTGAATGTGCAGGAAGGGCAGGATGTAAAGGCCGGTGAATCGCTCGCCGTCGTTGAAGCGATGAAGATGGAAAACGTCCTTACCGCCGAGCGCGACGGCAAGATCAAGAAGGTCAACGCCAAGAAGGGCGACAGCCTGGCGCTGGACGATGTGATCCTGGAATTCGCTTAATCGAACGTCTTGCGGATGCGGAAGTAGATGCGCGGCTGCGATTTGATGCGCAGCTCTTCAATCTCCGATAGCGCCGACACATCGCGGGGCCCTGCGTAATCGTAGAATCTATCGTCATAGGTAAAGCGGCCCGGGTTGTAGAGCTCCAGGCGGAAGCTCAGGTCAGGTGTCGGCTTGTAGTCCCACCACATCTCGATATAAGGCGGAACGGTGTGGCGGCTGCGCGTCTGTGTCAGGCGATAATAATGCTCGCTCCAGCAATTATAGTAGAAGATTCCCCACGTTGATTTCAGGCTGTCGATATCCTGCGTCAGCGTCAACTCAATGTCCTGCGGACGCAGCGCTTGGTTATCGGACTGGCCTGGCGAGATGTCGCGCTCCGCACCGGTCACTGGATCCTTCACGCGGGTATAAAGGAGCCTATTGGTCGATGTGAGAAGGCCGTTCTTCAGACCGAGCCAGTCGAGCGGCAGGGTGAGATTGATCTTGATCTGGTCGCTGGTGCCGTTGCCGATATTGCCGGGTGCATCGAAGGTTCCGGAGGCATTGGTGATGGGGACATAGTCAACAACGTCCTTGATCTCCTCGTGCGTGTAGGAAGCCACAACTGCGCCTTTTCCCATAAAGTGGCGCTCATAAGAGATTTCATACTGGGTGTGTTGATCCGGCTTGAGATTGACGTTGCCTGCGGTGACGCCGGTTCCAACCAAATTGCTCGATGCGACAAAACTGCCGAAATCGAGTTGACCCACCACGCGCTCGTAGCGCAGGCGTACTTGTGTGTCCTTATCGGGCGCCCACGTCATCACGGCACGCGGCTTGGGATAGAAAAAGCTGCGGCTCTGGATCACGCCTTTGGTTGAGCTGATGGTGGACAACTCGAAGCGTGCGCCAGCCTCCAACAGCCATTCATCCGAGATTTTCCACGTTCCTTGCGCGAAGGCTTCCCCGCGTTTTTCGTTGACTGCCGCGTCTTCGGCGGGAATCGGGACGATCACGCCGTTGTCGAGGAACGAACTCGTGCCGTTGAGGAAGTTGTAGGCGCCTTCCGCTCCGGTCTCCAGCGTCAGCGATGTGATCGGCAGATAGCGCACGGTCACGCGCGCGATCGATTCGCCTAGGTTGGAGGTATTGTGGAAGATCTCATTGTCGCTCGGTGCGATCGACTGGTTTAGATCGGTCTGGTGTTCGAGCCGCTGCAAGGCCAGGGCCACCAGCTTTACGTGACCTACATCGCCTTCCCAGTGCAGGCCCAGTTCGCCGCTGTTGCCCCCGCTCTTGTCCGAGATGGTCTGGTTGAAGCCCGGCGCCGTGTAGAAGAAGGCGCTATGAAAGGGCGAGGCCTGCGCGGCAAGGTTCGCCTTGAACTGCCCGCCGAACAGCGGAACGGTCGCAGCACCCGTGAACGCGCCGCCGAAGCCGTCGCCGTTGTAGCGCGCGTTTTGGTGCGTGACGACACCTGTCGCGACATCGGTGATGTCGTGAAAACCTTTGCCGACCGCGTCGTCGTAATTTCCGGTCCGCGAAAGCGAGGCTTCGTATGTGCTGCCGCCGGAGTGCTTCGTGTATTGCACGGTTGCGCTCGGCACCGTGTGGTGGTCGTTGAGCCAAAGCTGGTCGTCCGCCTGCACCACGATCTGGGTCGAATCCGCCGTCTTGCGGATGACATTGGCGATGACCGTCTGGCCCTGCATGTCGATGCCGGGCGCGCCGCCGCGGACGACCTCGATGTGATCGACATTCGAAGCCGGAATGCGCTTCAGGATGGATTGCAGATCGTCGCTCTTGGACGTCGGCCGCTGGCCGTCGATCAGCACGTTGCCGGCGGTGCCCGCAAAACCGCGTTCCGTGTTGCCATCGTCGAACACGAAACCGGGCACACGCTCGATCATGTCGTAGGCGGTGCTGGGCCGAGAATCGGAAAAGAAGGACGCCGGATAGTCGAGCACGCCGCTCTTGTCGTCGGCATAGGCGGAAGGCGTGAACGCTAGCGCGGCAGCTGCGGCGCAGCACAAATGTCTAAATCGCACTAAGACCCCAAGATGCAAACTCCCAACCTCAAATGGTCGGTGTGTTGCTAATCCGGCAATGCGCCGC
>DASXHQ010000003.1:0-4219 GCA_036488415.1 Rhizomicrobium sp. | reverse complement strand
CTCCTCATACGGACAGTTCTGCTCCGACATGAAAACGGCGGCCCGGATAGCGAAGACCCGTTGGATATGCTCCGCGGTCGTTGCCGTGATCGTTTGAATGGAAAGCGCCGTCATGCCAAAGCGCCGCCTTTGCTCCAAGGCGGAAGCTGGATGAGGCTTCCCAATTGGATTTCCGGCGCTCCTGCTGATGCGGAAAAACCGGTGCCGATGCCCGCCTTGCGTCCATCTTCCGTCGCGACGCGGGCAAAGATTGGCGCATCCGCATAGAGCAGCCCCATCGCACGCGCGATCGACGGCATCAGCCGGCGCATCAACCGGCGCGCGACGATCGCCCAGATGTAGAGCGCCGCCGGAGCTTCCCCAAAAGGCGCGAGCAGAGAAAGCGGCGGATCGATCGTGTTCAAAGTGTGCGCTTCGAGAGCCGCACGCCCCTCCGCGTTCAGAGGCAGAAACGAATAGAAGCCGATGACGCTCGGTGCTCCGCCGGACAGGGAAAGCTGCTCGATGAGCCAAAAGCTGTCGCGGTTGTGCGCGAACACCTTTGTCATCGTATCCAACGTCCCAGCGCCGGGAGTTATCTCGGTGTGAAGCAGATCGCGCAGCACCGGAATCTCCGAAGACTCCGGAGGCCGCAACCAGACCGTGCCCCCGTCTGGATGCTCGATTGCCTCGGCTTGCCCCCATACGCGTTCCCGTAACTCCTTGTATTCCAACAATTTTGGCATCGAGACAGCCTCTTGAGGGTGAACAACCAATGGTTGCAACCTTACAAAGAGGAGTCTTCGGTTGAATAGTGTGGCAGCGAACTGTGGAATGCAGGAAGGTCGGTTTTGGAATGGGGCTATTCCAAAACCGATGAGGGTCTGCGATGGACGCCGAGCGCTGGGACGACTTTCGTTATTTCCTCGCCGTCGCGAAGACGTCGAGCATCAAGAAAGCCGCGGGGGAACTGCAGACGACCCAATCGGCCGTCAGCAAGAGACTCGACCGGCTCGAGGGTACGCTGAAAGTACAGTTGCTGGAACGCGGCCCCGCAGGTGCCAAACTTACTTATCAAGGCCAGCGGGTTTTGAGCCATGCCTTGTCGGCCGAGGCGGCGCTTTCGCGCGCACAGGAAGATGCGCAGGACGCGGAAGCGCGCGTCAGAGGCGATTGCAGCGTGAAAGTCGGCGACGGCGTCGCAAATTATTGGATCGCCGATTTTCTGCCAGGCTTTTTCGCGCGCTATCCGGAGATCGAGCTGAAAATGATGCTCGATGTCGAAGGAAGAGCCGATCCAAATGAGCTGTATGACATAACGCTCCACTATATGCCGCCGGCGGATAGCGAGCAGATCGCGAAAGTGCTGGGCACTGTCCACTTCATACCGTTCGCATCGAAAAAATACCTGGAGGATTACGGCGCCCCGCAATCTGTGGGCGATCTTGAGCACCATCGTCTAATCGATCAAGTGCAATATCTCATTTCAAAAGGAACATGGGCATCTTGGTTCAGCGATGCGCCGCTCAAATACACGGCACTCTTCACCAACCAGAGTTCTTTCTTGGCGCGCGCGGTGCGCGCCGGCGCCGGGGTCGCGCTGATGCCGACTTATATGGTGCTGGTCGACGACGACTACATCCCTCTGGACATCGGAATGCGGCTGCCGCTGAAGCTCTACGCCAGTTATCGCCGCGAACAGGCCCAAAAGAACACGGTGCGCACAACGCTGAACTATTTGCGCGACTTCGTGTTCGATCCCAAGACCATGCCCTGGTTCGAGAGCCAGTTTGTGCCGCCGGATTCGAGCTGGAATGAAATTCACGCGCAGGCCATGGAAAGCCGCACCGTCGATGGTCCTCCAGAATTCGCCGAGCCGCTCGCTGCGGAATAGCGTGCAAATCACCAGCGCAGCGACATGCAGGACAATCCGGCGTCGAGTTTTCCGATCTCCGTGATGGCGAGCGTTTGCACGGAAAGCCCAAGCTCGCGGATCAAATCGCGCGTACGAGGAAAGCTATCACCCAGCAAGATCGTGTCTTTCACACGCAACGCGTTGGCAGCAGCCTCTTCCCCCTCCGGCGTGATCACAAGCTTAAGGCCGTCAAACACGCCGCTTTGCGCCATCGCAGCGGTGCACAGAATCGTGTCTTCGGTGAGGAGCGAGGATGCGGTTTTGAAATGCAGGATCACGGGCGGCGTTTGGACGATGCGCACATCGCGGCCGAGCGCTTTGAGTTTGGCCTGAAGCGATTCCGCGCCGGCGCGGTTGGTCCGTTTGGAAAGCCCGATGAAGATCGTCTGCGGCGTGATGAGAACATCGCCGCCATCGGCGTATTCACCATCTGCCAATTCCTGATTTTGGCCGAAATGGCGCTTCAACGCATCGCGCATTTCTTCGCGCTCGCCCAAGCGAGACGGTGCGCCGGGCCTTAGCAGAATCGCGCCTTCAGGAATTACGAATGCGGGATCTTCGACAAAGACGGAATCGGGAAAGGCATCGAGCGCCGGCAAGGTATCGATTGCAAGGCCCAAGCCGCGCAGCGCCGAGACATAGCCGCGATGTTCGGCGACGATCTTTTCGAAATCTGGCGTCGCCGACGCGTCTTCGCTCAGACCGTGAACCACATTGCGCGAAGGCACGCGCGCGATGGCATGGGCGTAATCGAAGCAAGCCATTCTGAGCACCCGGAGCAAAAATGCCGTTGGACCGTTAGCGGCGTGGGAGTGTGCCATGCTTCGGATCGGAACGGCAGGTTGGGCGATCAAGCGCGAATATAAAGACGCCTTCTCCTGCGAAGGCTCGCAACTCACGCGCTATGCCGGCGGGCTGAATGCGGTGGAGATCAATTCCTCTTTCTATCGCCCGCACAAGACCGCAACCTATGCGCGATGGGCGCAGGAAACACGGCGGGGCTTCTCTTTTGCGGTGAAAATGCCGCGCGCCATCACGCATGAGGCCCGCCTTCACGATGCCGAACCGATGCTGGCGAAGTTCTTCGCCGAATGCGGTGGGTTGGGGGCGAAGCTCGGCTGCGTTCTCGTTCAACTTCCGCCGCGCTTGGCTTTCGATCCATCCATCGCTGCCGGCTTCTTCGGCGCGATCCGGAAAATCTATCGCGGCGGCTTGGCGCTGGAGCCTCGGCATGCGAGCTGGTTCACGCAATGCGCGGAGGACGCAATCATCCGGCACGGCATCGCGCGTGTCGCCGCCGATCCGGTGCCCGCAAAGCTTCAGGACAAAGACAAACAGATCGCAGCCGTGCCGGGCGGAAGTTCAAACCTCGTATATTGGCGGCTGCACGGCAGCCCGCAGATTTATTATTCCGGCTACGATGCCGGCTTTCTCGATGAGCTGTCGCGGCGCCTCGTAGCTGATGCACAAGAAAAGGATGTGTGGTGCATTTTCGATAATACGGCGCTGGGTTATGCGACCGCGAACGCACTGACGCTCGGTGAACATCTGCAAACAAAATGCCCCGCGATCCTAGGATCGCGGGGCTCTTCGTGTTTGTGAAGGCGGGCATCTGTTCTTGGCAGGACTGGCAGCGACCGACTCTCCCGCGACTTGAGTCGCAGTACCATAGGCGCTGGGGGCTTTGACGGCCGAGTTCGGAATGGGATCGGGTAGAATTCCCCCGCTAGTACCACCAGTCCGGCAAAGAACAGATGCGGCAACGCGGGGCCGAAGCCTCGCGAAGCGAAAAACACCAAACAAAGACTTTGTTGCTGATCAACGAAGCGCGCGGGTAACGCGCTTTCGATGAAGAAACCGCAAGCACGCGCGAGCGTGTTGCGATCAAAATATGTCTGGCCTTATTTCCAGACATGAAACGAGTGCTTGGCGATCAAGCCAATCGAGCGATTAGGACCAGTAAGCTCAGTACATTGCTGCACTTACACACCTGGCCTATCGACGTGGTAGTCTTCCACGGCTCTCAAGCGAAACCTGGTTTTGAGGTTAGTTTCCCGCTTAGATGCTTTCAGCGGTTATCTATTCCGTACTTAGCTACTCGGCTATGCCACTGGCGTGACAACCGATCCACCAGAGGTACGTTCCTTCCGGTCCTCTCGTACTAGGAAGAAATCCTCTCAAGTTTCGAACACCCACGGCAGATAGGGACCGAACTGTCTCACGACGTTCTAAACCCAGCTCACGTACCACTTTAAATGGCGAACAGCCATACCCTTGGGACCTGCTCCAGCCCCAGGATGTGATGAGCCGACATCGAGGTGCCAA
>DASXHQ010000160.1:0-7517 GCA_036488415.1 Rhizomicrobium sp. | reverse complement strand
CTTTGCGGGGGAGGTGCTGAGTGAGCTTTTCGCGAACGAAGCGAAGGGGGTGGCGACGACGGCGAAAAACGATCACCGCCGCAGCAACCCCCTCCACCGCTTCGCGGTCCCCCTCCCCCGCAAAGCGGGGGAGGAAAGAAGAGCCCAAAACGCAAGAAACCCGCGGCTTTCGCGGCGGGTCTAAGCTTTGGGCGCAGTTCGAGAATTGGAAAGAATGTACGGGGGTACCGTTACGGTGTCAAGCTAATTGGGAAAAATAAGTTTAGAGCAGGGAATTTAGCCTAAGTATTTGATCCTGCTATAGAAACATATTATCCCTCTCACGCAGCATGGATTTGCGGGAAAAAAATCTGGAAAAATATTTTTGGGATGCGCTCAACCGTTGCCGTCCAGGGCCTCTTCGAGATCGGCGATGAGATCGCCCGCGTCCTCGATCCCCACCGACAGACGTAGCAGATCCATTGGGCATGGCGCGCCGGGGCCTTCGGTGGAACCGCGGTGCTCGATCAGGCTCTCGGTGCCGCCGAGCGAAGTCGCGCGCTTCCAGATTTTTACGCGGGCAGCCGTGGCGATGGCAGCTTCCTCGCCGCCCTTCACACGAATGGAGAGCATGCCGCTGAAACCACCGTTCATCTGCTTCGCCGCAATGGCGTGGCCGGAATGAGTCTTGAGGCCGGGATAGAGAACCTCCGCGATGCGCGGATGGCCGGAGAAATGCTCTGCCAGTTTCTGCGCATTGGCGCAGGCCGCTTTCACGCGCGGGAAGAGCGTGCGCATGCCGCGCAGGAGCAGCCACGCTTCGAACGAGCCGGGGATGCCGCCGATCTTGGTACGCACCGTGGAAATGCGCTGCCAGTAATCGTCTTCCGCTTTGGTGACGAGCGCGCCCATCACGATGTCGGAATGGCCGTTGAGATATTTCGTCGCCGAATGCATGACGACGTCACAGCCCAGATCGAGCGGATGCGTCAGCATGGGCGTGGAAACGGTGGAATCCGCGACAGCTCTGGCACCGGCTTTCTTTGCAATTTCCGCGACGGCGGCAATGTCCGTGATGTTCCACATCGGATTGCCGGGCGACTCGATCCACACCAGCTTGGTTTTGCCCGGACGCATCGCGGCTTTCACCGCCGCGAGGTCGCTCATCTCGATGTCCTCGACCTCCAGCCCCCAGCTCCGCGCGAAATCGAACAGCCACAGCCGCAGGCCCCAATACATGACCTTCGGCACCACGACATGATCGCCCGGCTTGAGTGCGAGGAAGCACGCCGTCGCCGCCGCCATGCCGGAGGCCAACAGCATCGCATCCTTGCCGTTCTCCAGCGCGGCGAGCACGGCTTCCGGCTGATCGTAGGTTGGATTGTCGGAGCGCGCATATTCGCGGCCCGAGCGGAACTGGTTGTCAGGATCGCGGATGAAGGTGGACGACAGATGGATCGGCGGCGACACTGCGCGCGTGATCTCGTCGATCCAGCCCAGGCCCTGCGCGGCGATGGTTTCGGGTTTCATGGTTTTGTCGGTCATGCGCGCACAGTATTCCCTCTCCTCCCGTAGGGGGAGAGGGTTAGGGTGAGGCGGAGCGCTGCAGGTTCAAGATGAAGCGCGGCAAGTGCAGTTCTTTCTTGGCGAAGAGTCTTATCCCCCTCACCCCGGCCCTCTCCCCCTACGGGAGGAGAGGGAGAAATTAGAGATTGTGCTTTCTCAAAAACTCCAGCACCGCAGCATTGAACGTTTTAGGCTTGTCGATGTTGGCGGCGTGGCCGGCGCCGGGGATGACGACCTTCTCCGCGTTCGGAATCTTCTTCGCCATGTAATCGGCGGCGACGAGGAAGTTGGTGTCGTCCGCGCCGACGATGACGAGCGACGGCACCTTGATATCCGGCAGTGAAGCGATCACCCGCGCGTCGCGCTGGGCGAGCATGCCGCGTGCCGCCAGCTCCAGCCCGCGCGCGTTGCGATGCCGCGCGGTGCGGCGTTCGGCGGTCGAACTTTCCAACGGGCCGAGGCCTTCTTCGGCATATCGCTTCGCGGTGCGCTCGGCATTGGCGTTCCAGTCGTTTCGCGGCTCGTCCTTCTTGAAGCCGGGGCCGGTGTCGATGATGAGCAGCGCCTTCGTGCGACCCGGATGTGCGAGATGAAAGGCGAGCGACATGTAGCCGCCGAGCGACAGCCCACCGATCACCGCGTCATCCGCACCGACGGCATCGAGGATCGCCGCCATGTCGGCGACGGTGTGCTCTTCGCTGTATTGCGCCTGGTCTTCGGGATAATCGCTCTGGCCGTGACCGCGCATGTCCCAGGTGACGAGCGTGTGCTCCTTCGAGAACGGCGCAACCTGCCCGCGCCACATGGCGGAAGTGGAGGAATAGCCGTGACTGAGCAGGATCACCGGGCCTGAGCCGTGAACCTCGTAATAGATGTCGACACCATCGCGGTCGAGTGTGGGCATTAAAGACTCCCAATCACCTCCCCCCTGTGGGGAGGTCGGAGAGCGAAGCGATCCGGGTGGGGGACCGGTGCATAGGCCCCCCACCCGAAAAATCTTTGCGCTGCGCTCAAGATTTTATCGACCTCCCCGCAAGGGGGAGGTGAGATCAATTCGAATACTTCTTATTCAGTCGCGCAATCGTTTCGTGGAATTCCGCCACCGTCTCGTCGATGATCTGCTTCACCGGCTTGATGGAATCGATGCGGCCAGCGACCTGACCGGACAGGGCGATGGAGGCTTCCATGTCGCCGCCGAAATAAAGGTCCAGCGCGTTGCCGAACTCGGTCATGATGTTTGGCGGCGACTCCTTCTCGAACTTCGTCGTCTTCTCCGTGCGCAGCGCGCGCAGCGCCGGGCCGGGGCCGAAGCGGTTGAGGAACACCGTGGAGGTTTCCTCCGCTTCGAGGATCGCGTCCTTCCAGTTCTGATGCACCGGCGATTCCGCCGCCGATACCATGCGCGTGCCCATCTGCACGCCTTCGGCGCCCAGCGCGAACGCCGCCGCCATGGTGCGCCCGTCGGTGATGCCGCCGGCGGCGATCACGGGCTTGTCGATCTTCGAGCAGATGAGCGGCAACAGCACCATGCTCGCCACTTCGCGCGGGTTCTTGAAGCCGCCGCCCTCGCCGCCTTCCACCACCAGCCCGTCCACGCCGGCATCGATGGCGCGCAAGGCCGTCTTCAGCGACGGCACGACATGAAACACATTGAGTCCGGCTTCCTTGAGCGGACCCACGATCTTCATCGGATCGCCGGCGGAGGTGGTGACGAATTTCACGCCCTGATCGAGCACGAATTTCACGATGTCCGGATCGCGCACGAAAGCGAGCGCGACGTTCAGGCCGAAGGGCTTGTCCGTCAGGTCACGCATCTTCTTCACTTCGGCGCGCACCTCGTCGAGGCGGCCGGAGGAGGTTTCGATGATGCCGAGACCGCCCGCGTTCGACACCGCTGATGCGAGTTGCGCGCGGGCGATCCAGCCCATCGGCGCCTGCACGACGGGATATTCCACGCCGAGCAAGTCGGTGATGCGGTTTCGGATCGGCATGTTCGTCCCTCGATAGCGAAGGCGCATGTTAGCCACGCGGGACCGCGCGCGCGAGTTTCCGCAGGGTCAGCCTTTTATGCCGGCCGCGGGCGCAAACGTGACGGCGCTGATGATCATGTTCACGTTTTCGCCGTCATCCGACAACGGAAGATGCAGCGCCTCGAAATCCAGATGCGGCAGTTGCAGCCACGCGGCCGAGCCAGACAAACGCATGACGAGGCGGTTGCGCGCCAAGTGAGCGTAGGCCGCGACCGCATTGTCGCCCACCCCCTCGCCATACCGGTTCATCGCTTCGCGCACGGTTTTTCCCGTGGCGTCGCTCAGCATGTGGTCGGTCACGTTCGTGCCGATCATGCGGTAGCGGAAATCGGCATAGTCCGGCAGCGCGTCCACCAGCACGATGGCGCGGATGTACTGCTTCATCTCCGCCGGATTGACGTCGGCCCGCGAGGGCATGGGCCGCGTGCCGCGCTTCTGGTCCCAATAATCCTTCAGGAAAGCCAAGACGGGGTTTGCGAGCTGGGAGGGATCGATTTCCGTGGAAACGCCGGACAAATCCGATGACATTGTAAATCCGTTGACAAATCAGTGCTACCCATCGTTGCAAGTACCACCCAAAGGTCAATACGCGCGAAGCCGGCCGAGCTATACGGATTGGCAATGGCATAAAATGGCGACGCACTGCGCTACCAGCGCAACAGCCGGGAGCCGAGGAGCGCGCCCAGCCCCGTCACGAAGCCAATGGCGAGCGTGTACCAGGTCGCCACAAAGAGCGGCGAATCGTCGAAGCAGTGCGCGGCGTAGAACGTCGCACCGATCCCGCCGGCGATGAGTCCGGCGATGGCGCCGGCACGCGTTGGGTTTTCCGGCGCCCCGCGGCGGAATGCCCAGAGCAGCAGCGCCAATGGCCCCAGCGCAAACACCGGAATCATCGTGGTGCAGAACCGCATGTTATGGCCGATGAGCCTGGGCATCCATTGATCCTGCGGCACCGCATAAAGCTCCAGCGTAACCGCCAGGATGAGCAGCACCGGCGCCGTCAGCAGCAGCATGCGCATCCGGCTGCGCTGAACTTCCGGCCGCGCCATATCGCGCGCGACGAGCAATGCGCTCGCCGCCAGAACGATGGTAACGACGAATTTGAAGTCGAAGCGCAAGGTCTGGATCGCCTGCATGAAATCGTGGCGCGGGCCCAGCGTCATCAGAAAGGCGCCGCCCGCAATCAGCGCGCCCACGACCACCGCGATCAGGAAAGCGCGGCTGGGTGGCGTCTGCTGCTGCGGCGCATCGGCGGCGAGGGAAGCGATGAGATCGTCCGTCTTCAAGCTTCGCCTCCTTCCCTGTAAAGCGCGGCCAGCTTCTTGAGGCCGCGATGGAAAGCGACGCGCACCGCCCCCTCGCTCATGCCGAGCTTCGCCGCGGTATCCTTGATGCTGTTGCCGTCGAGTGAGATGGCGGAGACGACCGTTTGCTGCCGGCCGTCAAGGCGCGAAACCAGCTTGTTCAACTCGCTCGCCGAGGTTTCCGGTTCCGGCGCTGCATCGGGCAGCACCTCGATCAGGCCGTCGATGGGTACTTCGCCGCGGCGGCCGCGGCGGCGCAGCACGTCGATCAGCTTGTGGCGCGCGATCGCGTTCAGCCACGGGAGAAATGGCTGATCCTGCATCCAGGTCTGACGCTTCAAATGGATCGCCAACAAAATCTCCTGCACCACATCCTCGGCGTCGGCATTGCCGCTGCCGGACCGCAACAACCCGCTGACCGCAAATTTGCGCAGCCGCGGCGCGATGGCTTCCAGAAGCTGGCGATAGGCGGCCTGATCCCCAGCCAGCCCCGCCCGCATCAGCTCCGCCCACGCCATTTCTGGCGAAGAAGCACCGGCGCCGTCAGGTTTGTTCGCTGGAGGCATGGGTTTCGTTACAGCGATTTCAGGCGCGATTCCACCGGTGCCCCAATTGCGCGCCCCTCAATGATGGCGGCGGTGGCGGCGATGAACCGGCTCGGCGGTCGTCGGCGGCAAGGCGTCGGACGCTTGCGGCGTGGCGTTGGTCAGGGACCAGCTGACGATATCCTCAAGCACCGCGCCCGTCGCGACATTGAACGCCGCGACGACGGCCGGAACGCTGTTCGCGCTCGCCTTCTCTTCATGGCGCGCGTCATAGGTCGCGATCACGTCGTGATGGGTGGCGGTGATCAGCTTGGCGACGATATCGACCACGATGGTGGGGATGCCGTTTTGCACGTCGTAATGGGCGCTGAAATCTCGGATCTCGGTGGTGACCAGAATGTCCGCGCGCACGCCGGCGGAATTGCGACCCACAGCCTTGATCTTGCCGCTCTTCTCGAAGGCTTCGACAAGAAGGCCTTGCAGAAGATCCGGCGCCAGATCGCCCCATGCGGATCCGGCATAATAATCCATCGTCTGTCCCAGCGTCAGCGTGATGCGCTTGCTGTCGAACACTTCCGGCGACACCGGCTCGGTCACGCCGAATTGCCATTGCACGGCGGGCGCATTGGCGACCGGGCCGAAGCTTGGATGCAGCACATAAATCTGTGGCGGCGCTTCGGTGGGGCCGAGCAGGCTGCCACAGGCCGCGAGTACAACAGCAGAGACAATGACGAGCGCCGCGCGGCGCGAGGTGCGGAAAAATTTGCTCATGGGGGCGTGTATCCTTTGCGGCGGTCGCCAAAGAGAAGCTTGGTCGGCTCGCGTTCGAGGCCGTTGGAAAGTTTGGTCAAACTCGATGCCAAGACGCGCACCTGCTCGGAAAGCTGACCGAGGTCCGCGCCGTTGACGGCGTTGTCCGCATCGTCGGCAAGCCGATTGATCTTGCCCACCGTGACACGCGCGTCGCCCAGCGTGGTGTGCAAATCGGCGAGATCGACATTCAGCTTGTCGGTGCCTGTGGCGACGTTGCGCAGCGTCTTGTCGATATCGTCGGATCGCGCCGCCACCGTGCCGGTGGTTTTCTTGAGGTCGGCAATGATGCCGGAGATGTTCTGGACATTTTTGTTGTCCAGCACCTTGGAAAGCTGGTCGGCAATGTGATTGAGCTTGGCGACCAGCTGCGGCGCCGATTGCTCCAGCTGCTGCAAGGTCGACTGCTTGGATTGGATGACGGGATATTCGCCAAACATCTTTTGCTCCAGCACCGGCGTTTTGTTCGAGCCGCCGTCGATCTCGACATACGTACCACCCGTCAACCCTTCGCTGGCGATGGAAGCGACGGAATCGCTGTGGATCTTGAGCGTGGGATCGATCTGCAGGTCCACGATCACGCGCTTGGGATCGTTGGGGTCGAAGGTGAGTTTGCTGACATGGCCCACATTGATGCCGTTGTAGCGGACGATCGTGCCATCGCCGAGGCCTGTCACCGGTCCGGTGAAGTAAGTGCGGTAATAGGCATATTCCGTGGAATATTGTGCGCCCGCCAGCCACAGCAGCGCCACGAAGAATCCCAGCACGCAGGCGAGAACGAAGGCGCCCACCGCGACATAATTGGCTTTGGTTTCCATGGCCTTTTCCTCAAGAATTCAGCGCCGCGTGTCCGCGCGGGCCGTCAAAATATTCGTGAATCCAGGGATCCTTGTCCTGCAGCAATTCCTTGATCGTGCCCACTTTGAGTTTCTTGTTCACAAGAACGGCAATGCGATCGGTGGTGGCGCGTAAGGTGTCGATGTCATGCGTGACCATGAACACGGTCAGGCCCAGGCTCTTTTGCAGATCGCCCACCAGCTTATCGAACTGCGCTGCGGAGATCGGATCGAGGCCCGCCGTGGGCTCATCCAGAAACAGGATTTCGGGATCGAGCGACAAGGCGCGTGCAAGCCCCGCGCGCTTCTTCATGCCGCCGGAAAGCTCGGACGGAAATTTGCGCGCCGCATCTTCCGGCAATCCCACCAGCGACAGCTTCATCGCCGCCAGCTCGTCCATCAACGATTGGGACATATGTGTCCAGCGGCGCATCGGCACCTGAATGT
>DASXHQ010000133.1:0-24741 GCA_036488415.1 Rhizomicrobium sp. | reverse complement strand
TTCGTAAGTCACTTGGACTTGTCGGCCCACTATCGCGATACGAAAACCATCTGGTTGGATAAATTGAACGAAAGGCGCGTTTGGAGCGACGAGTGGCTCGGGAATTCCAAACTTTTGCTTTTTTACGTCGTCAGAGGCGAGAAACGCAGAAATCCGCGTGTCGCTCTCCAATTCAAACGCCAAAAGAATTCGCGCGAGCTGCATGGAGATCAATCTAAGTATGAATGGGTGTCTATTCTATAGCGAAAGCTTAAAATACAATCGAGGGTTTGTAAAATCTACCCCAAACACCACTTCAATATCGCCTTCTGCGCGTGCAGGCGGTTCTCGGCTTCATCGAAGACAACGCTTTGCGGGCCGTCGATCACCTCGTCCGTGACTTCCTGGCCCCTGTGCGCGGGAAGGCAGTGCATGAACATGGCGTCCTTGTCGGCGCGTCCCATCAGGCGCTCGTTCACCTGATAGGCCTTCAGAAGATTGTGGCGCTTGGTGGCGTCCTCGTCGCCCAGGGACACCCAGGTGTCGGTGCAGACGATGTTGGCGCCGCGCACCGCCGCGTCCGGATCGCTGCCGAACGACACGGCCGCGCCCGCGCCTTCCGCCCATTTGCGCATGTCCTCATGCACGGAAAGCTCCTTGGGGCTGGCGATGTTCAGCTTGAACTTGAAGCGCGCCGCCGCGTGAATCCAGGAGGTGAGGATGTTGTTGGCGTCGCCCAGCCACGCCACCGTCGCGCCCTTGATGGAGCCGCGCTTCTCCTCGAACGTCATCACGTCCGCCATGATCTGGCAGGGATGCGAATATTTGGTGAGGCCGTTGATCACCGGAATGGACGCGCTCGCCGCCATCTCCTTCACCATCTCATGGTCGAGCAGGCGGATCATCACCGCATCGACATAGCGCGAGAGAACTCGCGCGGTGTCGCCGATGGTTTCCTCGCGCGCCAGCTGCATGTCGTTGCCCGACAGCATCAAGGTCGTGCCGCCGAGCTGGCGCATGCCAACGTCGAACGAGATGCGCGTGCGCGTGGACTGCTTGTCGAAGATCAGCGCCAGCACGCGGCCTTTGAGCGGCGCATCGGCATCGGCCGTGCCATGCGGCAGGCCCTGGCGCGCGGTTTTGCGCGCGCGGGCATCGGCGATGAGATGCTCCAAAGTGGCGGAGTCAAAATCGGCGAGATCGAGGAAGTGTTTGGGGGTCACAATGGCCTTCACGGGTTTCGTCATAACAATCACCTCCCCCTTGTGGGGAGGTCGGAGAGCGAAGCGATCCGGGTGGGGGGAAGGTGGCGGGCGTTGTCCCCCCACCCGAAATTTGCGAAGGGCAAATTTCGACCTCCCCACAAGGGGGAGGTGATGTCGTTAGCGTCTGGCGAAACCGACGTTTTCATTCCGCGGCCGCTTTCTTGTTCGCGGAAAATTGCGCCGCTGTCTCGCCCAAGAGCTTCACGGCTTCGCGGACATGGCTTTCGTCGATGATGAGCGGCGGCAGAAGGCGGATCACATTCGCGCCGGCGCCCACGGCGAGCATGTGGTGCGCGCGCAGGGCGTCGAGGAATTCGGTGTTGGGCACTTTCATCTTCAGGCCCAGCATAAGCCCTTGCCCGCGCACATCCTCGAACACATCCGGATATTCGGCGATCAGCGAGCCGAGCTGCTGCTTGGCATAATTGGCCACATCGCGCACACGCTCCAGGAAGCCATCGGCCAGCACGACATCCAGCACCGCATTGCCCACCGCCATCGCCAGCGGATTGCCGCCGAAGGTGGTGCCGTGACTGCCCTTCTCGATTCCGCTCGCCGCTTTCGCGGTGCAAAGGCATGCGCCCAGCGGGAAGCCGCCGCCGATGCCTTTGGCGATGGCCATGATATCCGGTGTCACGCCGGCCCATTCGTGCGCGAAGAATTTTCCGGTGCGGCCTACGCCCGTCTGCACTTCGTCAAAGATGAGCAGCATGTCCTGCTCGTCGCAGCGCTTGCGCAGCGCTTGAAGGAATTGCGCATCCGCGGGGCGGAGGCCACCCTCGCCTTGTATGGGCTCGATCATCAGCGCCGCGGTGTGCGGGCCGATCATTTCATCGAGTGCTTTCAGATCGCCGAATGGCACCTGGTCGAAACCCGCAACCTTGGGGCCGAAGCCTTCGATGTATTTTTCCTGACCGCCCGCCGCGATGCCCGCCAAGGTGCGGCCGTGGAATGCGCCCTCGAAGGTGATGATGTGGAAGCGCTCGGGATGGCCCTTCTTGTAGTGATAGCGTCGCGCGACTTTGATGGCGCACTCGACCGCTTCCACGCCGGAATTGGTGAAGAACACCGTGTCCGCGAAAGTGGCATCGACAAGACGCTTCGCCAGCTTCTCGCCTTCGGGAATGCGATAGAGGTTGGAGACGTGCCACAGCTTGCCCGCCTGCTCGGCGAGCGCCTTCACCAGATGCGGATGCGCATGGCCCAGCGCGTTCACCGCGATGCCGGCGCCGAAATCCAGATAGCGCGTGCCGTCTTCCGCAAAGAGGATTGCGCCTTCGCCGCGGCTGAAGGCGATGTCCGCGCGGGCGAATGTCGGCAGCAAGACGGGAAAGTCGGACACGGCGTGATCCTCGAAGGAGAGAAGCCTTATCGGAGTGCGACTTATAGGAATCAAGCAAGGCGGCGGAATGTCAGCCGCGCGGCTTGACATGTTCTCTATACGTTCCTATACTTCCCGATTCGCCGCCGGATTGGCCGGACGGGGAAGCCCCCGGGGAAGGGGGAGGGGGGTGCTGAAAACGTGACTTCAATTATCAAGCGATTGTAGATGCAGCCAAAGCTGACCCTAGATGTCCCCAACGTGGTTCGACTCATTCTGTGGACAAGGAGTTGTTGGACCCCGGCAAGCCTTGTGCGCGTTAACCCCGTTGCTACTGTATCTTGTGCCTTGGAGCAGGGAGCCACGCCATGAGCTGGACAGACGAACGGGTCGACCAATTGAAGAACCTTTGGACCGAGGGATTATCGGCCAGCCAGATCGCCCGCGTGTTGGGCGGGGTCACCCGTAATGCGGTGATCGGCAAGGTGCATCGCCTGGGCCTCGCCGGCCGCGCCACGCCCACCCGCTCCGAGCGCCCACGGGTCCCCTCCGCGCCGCGCATGAACGCGATCCGCACCCACATCCCGGAGCCGCCGGTGGTGGAGGAAGATCCCGTGACCCTGGAAGACGGCACGCATGTTTCGGTGCTGGCGATCAACGACCGCATGTGCCGCTGGCCCATCGGCGATCCGTCGGAGAACGCGTTCCACTTCTGCGGCCACAAGCCGAAATCCGGTTCGCCCTATTGCGAGGCCCATGCCCGCAAGGCGTATCAGCCGCAGACCAGTCATCGCCGCGATAAGGGGCGCATGGCGAGTTAGTTCAAATTCGGTTGAGTGCCGCCGGGGTGACGCCAAACGTCACTCCGGCGTTTTCTTTTTAAGATTTTTCAGGCGGCGACGAACGCGTCGTCCAGCGCATAACCCGCCGAGCGCACCGTGCGGATCGGATCGCGGACGCCCTCGACATTCAGCGCCTTGCGTAGCCGCCCGACATGGACGTCCACCGTGCGGGCTTCGACATAGACGTCCGAGCCCCACACCGCATCCAGCAGCTGTTCTCTGGAGAATACGCGGCCCGGATGCTGGATAAGATGATCGAGCAGCTTGAACTCGGTAGGCCCTAAATGAATGTCCTTGCCGCCGCGGCGCACGCGATGGGCGGCGCGGTCCATCTCGATGTCGCCCACGCGCAGAACGTCCTCGGCGAGCCCGGGGCGGATACGGCGCATCACGGCGCGCAGCCGCGCCAGAAGCTCCGTCATCGAGAAAGGCTTGGTGATGTAGTCGTCGGCGCCGGTGTCGAGGCCGCGGATGCGGTCGGTTTCCTCGCCGCGCGCGGTGAGCATCAGGATCGGCACGTTGCGGGTTTCCTGCCGTTGGCGGAGGCGCCGGCAGACTTCGATGCCGGAGAGTTGCGGCATCATCCAGTCGAGCAGGATGACGTCGGGCTTCTCTTCGCTGGCGATGAGGAGCGCCTCTTCGCCGTCCTGGGTGTCCAGAACGCGATAACCTTCGCGCTCCAGATTGTACCGCAACAATGTCACCAGGGCGCTTTCGTCTTCGGCAACGAGAACGGTCGGCTTCAAGGTCATGGGGTTTTCCGCTCGAAGGGCACGGTGGTGGAACTGGTGGTGTCGGATTTCGGCCGATCCATCGCCAGATGCCCGCCCGTCACCATGTGATAGACGGTCTCGGCAATGTTGGTGGCGTGGTCGCCGGTGCGTTCGATGTTCTTGGCGACGAACAGAAGATGCGTGCCCATGCTGATCGTGCGCGGGTCTTCCATCATGTAGGTGAGAAGTTCGCGGAACAGGCTGTTGTAGATCTCGTCGATCTCGCCGTCGTTGCGCCACACGGCTTCGGCGCCGTTGGCATCGCGGTCGGAATAGGCGTCGAGCACCATCTTCAACTGGCTCAGCGAAGCGCGGCCCATGCGGGCGAGGCTCTGCGTCAGGCGGATCGGCGGTTCGCGGTTCAGAACGATTGCGCGCTTAGCGATGTTCTTGGCCAGATCGCCGATGCGCTCCAGCTCGCTGGCGATCTTGATGGCCGCGAGCGTGTCGCGCAGGTCGACGGCCATCGGTTGGCGCAGCGCCAGAAGTTTCAGGGCCTGGGCCTCGATCTCCTGCTGCAGCACATCGATGCGCGGATCGCCGGCAATGGCGCCTTCCGCCAACTTGGTGTCGCGGCGGGCAATGGCTTCGATGGCATCGGCGAGCTGGGCTTCTGCCAAGCCGCCCATTTGAGCGACGCCGCTGGCCAGCGATTCCAGCTGTTCGGAAAAGGCTTTTACCGTGTGATCGCTCATTTTGTTGTTATCGCTCATCAGAAGTCGCCGCCATCTCATCCGCTTCTGACTAACGGCGGACAGCCAAGTCTATGCGACAAAACTATAACAGTTC
Organism: Rhizomicrobium sp.; assembly: GCA_036488415.1. Classification (GTDB taxonomy): domain Bacteria; phylum Pseudomonadota; class Alphaproteobacteria; order Micropepsales; family Micropepsaceae; genus Rhizomicrobium. The sequence continues at coordinate 19,772 of DASXHQ010000133.1, read as the reverse complement.
CGTGACGGCGGCGCCCGCGGGCTTTTTTGCGCCCGCAGCGGGCAGCGAAACGGTAAATGTGCTGCCCTCGCCCGGCTGGCTTTCGATCTGAAGCCGCCCCTGATGGCGATTGACGATGTGCTTGACGATGGCGAGTCCCAAGCCCGTACCGCCGCGTTCGCGGCTGCGCTTCACGTCCACGCGGTAGAACCGCTCTGTCAGCCGCGGGACGGCTTCGCGGGGAATGCCTTCGCCATCGTCGCGGACCGAAATGGATACCATCGAGAGCGGCCCGCGGCGACCGGGCACGGAAGCTGGACTAACGCCGATCTTGATCCAGACATGGCCTCCGCCCTCCTTGCCGTATTTGATCGCGTTCTGGACCAGGTTCTGAAAAAGCTGGATCAGCTCGTCACGCTCGCCGGCGACTGCGGGAATGTTGTTGTCGCTTTCGACTGTGATGGCGACATCATCCGCCTCCGCGAGCGGGGACAGCGCTGCCGCGGCGTCCCGCACGACGCCAACCACGTCGACGACACCACTTGGCGGCACATGCTCGTTAAGTTCAATGCGCGTCAGGGACAGAAGATCATTGATAAGGCGGCGCATGCGGCTTGCTTCTTCGCTCATGATGGCGAGAAATCTTTCACGCGCCGCTTCATCGTCCTTCGCATGACCGCGGAGCGTGTCGATGAAGCCAGACAGCGCCGCTAACGGTGTACGTAATTCGTGCGATGCGTTGGCGATAAAATCCGCGCGAGCCTCCTCGGCGCGCTTCACGGCAGTGAGATCGTGGAACAGCAATGTCGTCAGGCTTGGCCGCTGAACCGTGCGCATGACGTAGGCCTGATAGTGCCGCTCAACCGGCACGGGCAGCATGAATTCGAACGACGCGGGCTCGCCGGTTCCCGCGGTCCGCAACACCGCTTCCAGCACCGCCGGCGTGCGCAAAACAGCAGAAACGTGCTTGCGCTCGATATCCACACCGATGAGCGCGCGCATCGCCTTGTTCGCAAGCGTTACGCGCCCGGATGATTCCACCAGCAGGAGGGGATCAGGTAATCCCTCAAGAACCTCGCGGGCGAGTGGCGCGAGTTCGGCCCGATCGGTTTCAACCGCGTTGGCGGCACTCCGGTCCGATTCTCGATCGCGAAAGGCGAAGGCAGCGAGCACCAGGACAACGGCAAGGCCCTCGGCAATTTCAAGGCCGATGCCGTTGCCATAGAACAGCAGAAGCGCACCCGCCGCGACACCGACCGCCGCGAAAAGCGGACCCTTTCGCAATGTGAAAAACAGCTGAGGCAATTGCGGATTCCGGTGTCGCGATCTTGTCAATATAGGCCAAATGTGCGGCTCGTCATGGCTTTCGTCAAAAGTTCACAGGATGACTGTCCGGCAATTGACGCTTCACCGGACATACCCCACATTCGAATCAAGCGCCGCCAATTCTCGAGGGGCATCGGCACGGCATGAATGAAGGGGCTGCGAGAGCAGAGCTTGTCAGTCTGCGGACCAAGCTCTTTTACGGTTTCGGGTCGGTCGCGTTCGGCATCAAGGATAACGGTTTTCAGACCATCCTTCTTCTTTTCTACAATCAGGTGATCGGCCTGCCCGGCCCATTGGTGGGCCTTGCAATCGCCATCGCGCTGATGGTGGACGCCTTCCTCGATCCCATCGTCGGGCAGATTTCCGACAATTTTCATTCCGGCTGGGGCCGCAGGCACCCTTTCATGTACGCCTCAGCGCTACCGGTGGCGATCTCCTATCTGCTGCTGTGGAATCCACCGCACTGGTCGCAGCATGCGATGTTTGTCTACCTGCTTGTTGTCGCGATCGTGGTGCGCACGTTCATCACCTTTTACGAGATTCCCAGCTCCGCGCTCGCGCCCGAACTGAGCGAGGACTATGACCAGCGGACATCCTTCATCAGCTTCCGCCTGTTCTTCGGATGGTATGGCGGACTGACGATGCTGATGCTGGCCTATGTCGTATTCCTGCAACCCGATGCGACACACAAGGTCGGTCAGCTCAACGAAACCGGCTACAGCCATTATGGATACACTGCCGCCATCATCATGTTCCTCGCGATCCTGATCTCGTCCTGGGGAACGCACCGCTTTATTCCGCTGCTGCGCGTGCCGCCCACGCGCAAAGTCTCCATAACCCAATATATCCGCGAAATGTTCGCGAGCCTTTCCAACAAGGCCTTTCTCATCCTGATGGTCGCCGGAATCCTGTTTCAGCTTTCGACCGGCCTCGTCTTCGCCTTGGGCATTTATCTCAACACCTATTTCTGGGAACTCACGACCAGCCAGATTTCGATAATCACACTGTCGTCGTTCATCGCCGTTTTCGTTGCATTCGTGATAGCCCTGCCCCTTTCCCGGCGATTTGGAAAAAAGCACGCCGCGATGGTCATGTTTGTTATCGGCATTACTATAGCGTCCGCGCCTCTGGCCCTGCGCCTGCTTGGTGTGTTTCCGACCAATGGATCGCCCGCGCTTGTTCCGCTGCTGTTTGGCTTTGCGGTTCTTGGCGCCGGCCTTGCGATCGGCAGCTCCATTCTCCTCGTCTCGATGCTCGCCGATGTTGTGGAAGATAGCGAACTAAAAACTGGGCGGCGTTCGGAAGGGCTGTTTTTTGCCGGTTCCAGCTTCATGCAAAAGTCGGCGTCGGGATTGGGTCTTCTCGCATCCGGACTGGTTTTGAACGCCGCCCATTTTCCGACACACGCGGTACCCGGCCATGTCGACCCGGCCATCATTCACAATTTCGCCCTGATCTATCTGCCGGTGACGGTCACGCTCTATCTCGTTGCGATGGCCATTATCGGGCTCTATCCGATCACGCGCGAAAGCCACAATGAGAACCTGCGCAAGCTGGCGGCGGAAGTGGCGCAAGCGGGCGAGCCTGTCGATATGGGCGTGGAACCTTAAGCGGTTTCCAGGCCGCACCCCACTCCGCTAGATTGCCGGCATGGACAATGAGAACACTCCGCCGATTGCGAACGCCACCGACCGTTATGCGCGGAAGAAAGAAGCGATCATCGCCGCCGCGACGGGCATCCTGAACCGGCGCGGGGTGAAGGGCATGACGCTGGCGGATGTTGCGGCCAGCGTCGATCTCATCACCACTTCCGTCACCTACTACTTCAAGAAGAAGGAAGACCTCGCGGTCGCCTGTTTCCTCTCCAGCATCGAGCGGTTCGATGCGCTGATCACGGCGGCGCTGGGTGCGCGCGATCCGCGCGAAAGACTGCATGCGTTCCTGCGGCTGCATCTGGAGATGAACCGCCGGGTGCGCCTGACCGAGGAAGCGCCGCTGGCGGCTTTCGCCGACATCCGCGCCTTGAAAGAGCCGCATCAGAGTCAGGTCACGGAGGCCTACAATCAACTTTTCCGAAAAGTCCGCGCGCTGTTCGAAACCGATTTCGACCGCCCCGCCGCCAGCGCCCGCACGCATATATTGCTGGAGCAGTTGTGGTGGTCGTCCAACTGGCTCTCCCGTTACGACATCGAGGATTACGACCGCATCGGCGAGCGCTTCTTCGACATTCTGGCGAACGGCCTCACCGTTGGCGCGGTGAACTGGAACCCGACACTGGTGCGCCTGATCCAGCTTCCGCCGGTGAGCCATCGCGAGCGGGCGCGCGACACCTTCCTCAAAGCGGCGACGCGGCTGATCAACCAGCATGGTTATCGCGGCGCGTCGGTGGAGAAGATCTCCGCGCAACTGAACGTCACCAAGGGCTCGTTCTACCATCACAACGAAGCCAAGGACGATCTCGTCGTCGCCTGTTTCGATCGCAGCTTCGACATCATGAAGCGGCTGCAGTCGGCGGCGATGCGTGAGCCTGGCACCCAATGGCAACGGCTGTGTTCGGCGGCGGCGGCGCTGGTGGAGTTTCAGGTCTCCGACGCCGGGCCGCTGCTTCGCACTTCCTCGATCAGCGCGCTACCGGAAAACATCCGCCACGACATGCTGAGCCAGTGGAACCGCGTGTCGGATCGCTTCTCCGCCATGATTTCGGACGGCATTGCCGAAGGCTCGATCCGGCCCATCGATTCCGTCATTGCGGCTCAGCTTCTCAACGCCACGCTGAACGCCTCGGCCTCCATGCGGATCGACCGCGACGCGATTCGCGAACATGCCGCCGTGCTTTACGCCAAACCGATCTTGATGGGGCTGTTTTCGAAATAGGCGGCCCCTTCGCAACCTGGGAGGTTGTTTGTCAATTTTGGCGCTTTTCGAAAGTTGCTGCGTTATTCTACAGCGCCGAGTTGTTTTTGCGTTTTGAGCGATTTTTGCGAGAGGGGGGCGGCCCTTCTCGAATTGAACGTCGATTTTTGCGAAGCCGATTCCATCAAAAACCTACATCTTGTATGTAATGCGCTCTCGACGCATTTGAATTCACGTTTTGCACTACCCCCTCCCCCTCTCTCCCCGTCCCTCCTTCGTGATCGGGCGGGATGCGGGTTTGGGAATGTGGTGCTGCTCTCACGAAAGAGAAGGGGCCGCGGTCACGAATTTCGCGGCTGTGGCATCAGGACAACATATGCTGTCGCCGGATTTCTTCTAGTTGTTCGCCGTGGCCGAGGGATCAATATCCTTTTCCTCGCCCCACATCCTACGTTGTCCCCGGAATCTATACGGCCAAGAACATCGCATCCGCCGAAGCGCGTTTTCTCACAGGTGTTTCGTACGTATAACGTAAATTGCCTTTCCGTTTTAAACACATGAAAGGAACACACGGTTACGCTACCTTTCGATGTTCTCGACGTGAGCGATATTCCCGGACCACCCTCGAAAAATGCCCGGACAACCGCCTCTTTGGCACCTCCCCAACAGGTAGTTGGAAACGCCATTCGCTCGGCAGTCTCAAAGGGATATTTCTTATCGTCCGGCGTACGGCCATCAAGAAGCAAGAGCGATTCAGCACATACACCAAGCAAAGCCATGTCTTCACTTTTGCTGCCAATAAGAACGTCGCCAACATTTGCGACCTGTCCACCGTCAACATGTGTTACGACTGCGGCGAACGGCGAAAATCCTGAGTATCCTCCCATGCTATTTTTTGCGTTGTATTGGCCACAATAGATGTAGCCTCCCGCGTAGCTGTCCCATTTTATCTGAAGCGAATCAGGATCTACGAGCTGTTCTTTCAACTTCGTTTGTATATCCGCCATCGCACTATCTGTGGCTGGGCCGTTCGGATTGTTGCCGCATCCACCAATTGTGACCACCATCAAGGCCGCAAATATAACAGTCCGCATCGTTTCAAGCCCCCCGGCCTCAAGAATTTGGCGACAGGATACCGCTTGTCACCAAAGTACGCGAAATATGTATCCGTCACTGCTATTCGCCGCTATTCGAGCATCAAGACTGCCATACCGACTTGCGGGCCATGAGCGCTTTCAGCGCTTTGTTTGGCTTGGCAGGCGCATCCAATAGTTTCAGGAACGCCGCGTGAGCCTCGTCGTCCAGAAAGAAAACACGCTGGTCGAGTATGGCTTCCTCCGCCTGGCGTCGCGCACTCTCCAGCATGAATTCGGAAAGCTTTTGGCCACGCAACGCCGCCGCGCGATTCAACATCGCCTTGGTTCCGGCGGGCGCACGAATTTGGATGACGTCGTCTTTGCGAACGGTGTTGGCCATAGCGATTCTCTGTAGTTTTCAATACGACTGAAAGCCAGAGTGGTTTTGGATTGGATTTATTCAAAACCAGATCGTCATGGCCGCCCTGTGGCGGCCATCCATTTTCCAGAGGCCGTTGGTCCGTGTTCATGGATGGCCGGGACAAGCCCGGCCATGACGGATTAGTGATTCAATACATTCCAAAACTGCTCTACGCGCCGGCCTTGGGCGCGCGGCGCGCGGGCTGCGGGCGGCTCTCGGTCGTCGACGCCATGCGCTCGGCGCGCTTCTTGCGGGCTTCGGCGTGGCGGCGGCGCTTCTGCTTCTTCTTGGCGTTCATTCCACTGGCACCCATGTCATTCTCCTGTCTGGTTGGCCGAGCCCATACTACGATTGCGGCCCGGCGAATATCTTTTTCAGCTCGGTCTTCAAAATCTTGCCGTTGGCGTTGCGCGGCAAGGTCTCCGGCCAGAACACCACCTTCACCGGAACCTTGAACGCCGCCAGCTTGCCGGCGACGAACTGGCGAAGCTCGTCTTCCGTCGTGTGCATGCCCTGCTTCAGATGCACCACGGCGCCCGGCTCCTCGCCCAGCTGCTTGTGCGGCACCGGCACCAGCGCCGCGTCCATTACGGCGGGATGCTCGTACAGCACATTCTCCACTTCCACGCAGTAGATGTTCTCGCCGCCCCGGATCAGCATGTCCTTGGCGCGGTCGATGATGTAGCAGAAGCCTTCCTCGTCCATGCGCGCCAGATCGCCGGTCTTCACCCAACCGTCGATGAAGGTGGCGGCGGTGGCGTCCGGCTTGTTCCAGTAGCCCTTCACGATGTTGGGGCCCTTCGCCCACAACTCGCCGACTTCGCCGCGCGGCAATTCCTGTTTGCCTTCCACATCCATGATCTTGATGTCGCAGACCGCAACGGCTGGGCCGCAGCTCGACGGGCGGTTCTGATAATCCTCCGCGCTGTTGGAGGTGTGCGTGGCGGAAGTTTCCGTCATGCCCCAGCCATTGCCGGCGGCGGATTTCGGAAACGCTTCGACGATTTTCTTCACCAGCTCCGGCGCGGACGGCGCGCCACCATAAGCGACGCTTTCCAGCGACGACAGATCGTATTTGTGGCGGTTGGGATGCTCGATGAGCTGCCAGGCGATGGTGGGCACGCCGCCGGCGCTGTTGATCTTCTCGCGCTCGATGAGCTGCATCGCCAGTTCCGGCTCCCATTTGCGCATCAGCACGATCTTGGCGCCGCCCGCGATGGACGGGTTCATCACCGCGAAACATCCCGTGGCATGGAAGAACGGAACGGAGAGCAATGTCGTGCGCTGCGGGTCGTTGGGATTTGGCGCGGGCGGCGCCTCGCCCCGGCGCAGGAAGTTGCGCGCCGCCACCGACGCCGCCGCCATGATGTTCGACAGCATGTTGCGATGGGTGCCGAGCGCGCCCTTGGGTTTGCCGGTGGTGCCGGAGGTATAAAGAATGGTGGCGTCGTCATCGGGTCCAAGCTCGACGGCAGGAAGCGGCGCATCGGGCAGCTTCATCCAGTCATTCACCTTGCCGGTCACATCCTCCAGGCGGTGCACGACCGGGCTTGGCAAATCGTCATCCGCATAGCGGCTGACATAGACGCGCTTGAGGTCCGGGCAATTCACCAGATGCTCGGAAATGCGTTCGAGACGCTCGGCATCGACAAAAGCGATCTTGGTGCCGGAATCGACGAGGCCATATTCCAGCTCCGGCCCCGTCCACCAGGCATTCAAGGGCGTGACGATGGCGCCGATGATCTCCGCGCCATAAAAGATCGCCGGCCATTCCGGCAAGTTGCGCATGACGATCGCGATGCGGTCGCCTTTTTTCACGCCGTTCTTCAAAAGCTCATTCGCGATGGCAACGGCGGCGCGATAGAAACTCTCAAAGGTCGCGCGGTCATCCTCATAGACGAGAAATTCCTTGGGACCGTGCGCCCCGCGCGCGCCGACCAGCAGTTCGCGCAAGGTCGGCGGCAGGTTCTTCCACACGCGGGTCTTGATGCCGCGGATCGTTACCTCATCCATCGCCAGCGGCGAGCTTGGCGCTGTCAGCATGGCGTGGGCCTGGGCGATGGACATGGCGGGCCAGCCGGGCGGCGGCGTGAAATTGGGATTGGTCGTGGCAGTCGTGGGCATGGCGTTTCCGGTGTTTTGTTGTCGTTAGAAATATCGGTGTGCGGAAACTAACGACGCGGAAGGCCATGCGGCAAGTGTTACCATCCCCGCAACGTCGCAGGGACGATGCCAATCAAATAGGCAGTTGATCAGGCGCGCGGGAGCTTTCGCGCTTCCTTGAACGAGAGCAGCTTGTTCTGCACCTCATCCCACAAGGCCAGCCGGGTGTATTTCAGGCTTTGCCAGAGGGTGACGCGCGAAGCGGACGCGAGCGGCGCCTGATCGCGCAGGACCTGCGGCAGCCGGTAGAACGGGATGCGCGCATAAAGATGATGGACGTGGTGAATGCCGATATGGGCGGTGAGCCAGGCCAGCGGGCTAGGCAGCGCGTAATAAGAAGAGCCGCGCAGCGCCGCGTCATGGACATTCCAGGCTTCGCCTTCGGCCCAGAAGGTGCCTTCGAACTGGTGCTGGATGAAGAACAGCCACACGCCGATGACACCGGCGATCACGGTGATGGGAATCTGAATCAGCAGAAACGTCTTCCAGCCGATGAGCCACATGAGGCCGACGACGACGGCTGCGATGGCCGCGTTGGTCCCCATCGGGCTGATCCAGGCGCGCCAATGGCGGACCGTTTCGCCCAGCGGCAGGCGATGGCGCAGCATGAACATGTAGATCGGCCCGATGCCGAACAGAACGACCGGATTGCGATAGAGCCGGTAGCGCAACCGGCCCCAGATGTTCATCGCGCGATATTCGCGCACCGTCAGGGTGTCCAGATCGCCGATACCGCGCTTGTCGAGATTGCCGGACGTGCCGTGATGGATCGCATGCGCGCGCTTCCAGGCATCGTAGGGCGTGAGCGTGAGTACGCCGATGATGCGGCCGGTCCAGTCATTCAGCGCGCGGTTTTTGAAGAAGGCGCCATGACCGCAATCGTGCTGGATGAGGAATAGGCGCACGAGAAACGCGGCGGCCGGAACGGCGAGGATGAACGATACCCATCCATAGCCGAATTCCCACGCTGCCCAGATCACCAGCCACAGCGCCACGAACGGGACGGCGGTCACGATCAATTCGAACGTGCTGCGGACGACGCTGGGATCGCGGTAGTTGCTGAGAATGCGGATCCAATCCGCGGCGGCGGCTGGCGCGCCGGATTCAACCTTGGACAAGGAGTACGCCCTTCGACACGAATGAGTAGCCCGCGCGGTCCTTACCCTATTTCGCGAGGGAAAGGAAAGAAATGCACGCGGTTGTGACGATCGTTAATGCAACGCAATGCAGGAAGCCCGCAATCCGGCGGTTTTCAAACCGTCAAGATCGGATAGTCTTAATCCGGGAACATTGGGAAATGCATCATGGCCAAGGAACGTGCAGGGTTTTCGACCGAGCGGCTGGCAAAAGTCGATGCCGTGATGAAGCAGCGCTACGTCGATACCGGCATTCTGCCCGGCATCCTGACGCAGATTTGCCGTAAGGGTGAGATCGTCCACACCGGCATGAGCGGCTCGATGGATCTCGCGCGTGGCAAGGCCATGCGCGAGGACGCTCTCTTCCGCATCTACTCCATGACCAAGCCGATCACCGCCGTGGCGCTGATGATGCTGGTGGAAGAAGGCAAGCTTGGCCTCGAAGACGATGTTCACATGTACATCCCGTCGTGGAAGAATTTGCGCGTCTATGCCAGCGGCGTGCCCAGCCTTGTCGAGAACACGGCCGGGCAATTCATCACCACGGCACCCAAGCGGCGGATGAAGGTGATCGATCTGGTCACCCATACGTCCGGTCTTACGTATGGCTTCATGTGGCGCACCAGCGTGGACGGCGAATATCGCCGCAAGAAGATCGGTGATTTCCAGACGCCCGGTGGTTTGGATGCTTTCATCGAAGAGCTTGCGAACATTCCGCTCGATTTCTCGCCGGGCGAATATTGGAACTATTCCGTCGCCATCGATGTGATGGGCTATCTGGTGCAGAAACTCTCCGGCATGACCTTCGGCGAATTCCTGCGCACGCGCATCTTCGCTCCGCTGGGCATGAACGACACATCGTTCTCCGTGCCCGCGGATAAGATGGAGCGTTTCGCGTCCTGCTACATGCCCAAGAAGGGCGGCGGACTTGCGATACAGGACGACGCCGGCAAATCGACTTATGCCGAACCGCCGAAGCTGGAAAGCGGCGGCGGCGGCCTCGTCTCCACTGCCCACGACTACATGCGCTTCTGCCGCATGATGCTGGGCGGCGGCACGCTGGATGGCGTGCAGATATTGTCGCCCAAGACCGTCGATATGTTCTCCATGAACCTGCTGCCCGGCGGCAAGCTCCTCACCGACATGGTGGCGGGCGAAGGCATGTTCAGCGAAGCCGGCTACAAAGGCATCGGCTTCTCCATCGGCTGCGGCGTGACGATGGACCCGGCAATGACGTTGTTGCCGGGAACGCCGGGCGAATTCTTCTGGGGCGGCGCAGCAAGCACCGCGTTCTGGATCGACCCCAAGGAAGATCTCGCCGTCGTGTTCATGACGCAGGTGATGGGCACCGACGCGCGCCTCACCTTGCGCCGCGATCTGCGCACCTTGGTCTATTCGGCAATGACGGAAAGCTTCGCCTAAGCCGCGCGCGCCCTTTTTTGCTGCTGCACACGGTCGAGCTGCGCCGCCAGCCGCGGCGCGGCAAACTCCGCGCCGACCATGAAGCGCAGCAAGGGACCGAACATGTCCATCGCGGCAAGCCCGGTGGCGTAGAGACCGGGCACCGAGGTTTCGAACCGGTCGCTCACCAACGGCGAGCGTTTGGTCCGCGCGATTTTTTCGTTCAGGGACGGCGCAAGGAATGGCAGCCTGTCGAGGTCCGGTTGGTAACCAGTCGCGGCGATCACGTGATCGACGGCAATCGTTTTCTCGCCGTCCTCGCCCGCCAGTGTGAGAACGGCGCGGCCTTCCTTTGCCTCGGCTTTGACCGGCGCAAATCCAGTCATCAGCGGGATGCGGCCTTCGACCTGTTCGCGCATGAACCAACCGGCGGCTGGATGCATGTGGCTGTCGATGGCGCGATCCTTCAACTGGCGCGGCAGGTGATAGAAAAGCTGCGGCGCCTCTGCGCAGAAATAAGAACCCCAGCCGCGTCCGATGGTGGATGGCGGTTCCTTGACCCAGTGCAGCGGTCCCGGCGCACCGTCGGGCACGCGATTGAACTGCAACTCCTTGCGGCGCGCGATGATGCGCACCGAAGCGCCGCTCGCATTGAGCAGATGCGCAAGATCGATGGCCGAAGAGCCGGAGCCGACGACCGCAACCTCTTTGCCGCGAAACTGCTCCACATCGCGATGCGCATAGCTGTGCGAAAGCAGCGCCGCTGGGAGCGGCCTCAGAACCTCCGGCGTCCAAGCAAACCATGTCACGCCGACGGCAAGAACCACATTGCGAGCCGCGACGCGCTCGCCATTTTCCAAGGTCAATTCGAAAAGATCGGCGCCGCGCGAAAGGTTGGTCACCATCGTTTCTTCGACCTTGGGCACGAAGCGGCGGCGAAAGGATTGCGCGTAATTCAAATAGGTATCGAGCGCGATGGGAATGGAACGATCGGAATAGGCGATGCCCTGGGCGCCGCAGTAATCCTTGATCCGCGATCCTTGCGCGGGCGAAGACAAATTGGACGCAAAGCCTTCGGACTTCAGCGTCATGTTCTTCGGCATATGCGCATTCCAGGTGTCCATCGGCTTGCCGAAGATTCGATAATCGACTCCGCGCGCCTGAAGATGGGCGGCGAGCGACAATCCATAAGGCCCCGCGCCGACAATGGCGACTTCACAGATCTGTTTCATGATGGGCAATCCCTTTTCCCGTATTGGCACAATCGTCCCGTAATAACCCGCAAAGCCGGCGGATGGATCGTTCTTCCGCAGTTCGGTTCCAGTTTCGTGCCAGGAACGCTTCTTGCGAGGCGAACCTGCGAGCGTCTCGAGGATGAAAATGACCACCAAGATTCTTCTGGCGGCGACGGTCGGCTGGCCCTCAGCGGCGCGCTACGCGGGTGGCTTTGTTGCCGCGGGCTGTGACGTAGATGCGCTGTCGCCGGTTCACGCCCCTGTGCGGGCAAGCCGCTATGCGCAGCGGCATTTCGACTACGCCCCGCTTTTCCCGCTTGCATCGCTTCGCACGGCGATCACGCAATCGAATCCGGACATGGTCGTTGCTTGTGACGATCGCGTCGTGATGCAACTTTTGCAGCTACATCAGCGGGAAAGCCGAAAGAATTCGCATGTCGCGCGCCTCATCGAATTTTCACTCGGCAATCCGGCAGCCTATGCGCTCGTCATGTCGCGACAGGGTTCGCTGGATGCCATGCGCGCCGAAGGCGTTCGCGTGCCGGACAGTGTTGCGATTGCAAATGAGGAAGCACTCGACATCGCACTCGCGCAGATCGGCTTGCCCGCCGTTATCAAAGCGGATGGGAGCTGGGGCGGCGAAGGCGTCGCCGTCGTGCGCTCGTGCGAAGAGGCGCGGTCCGCATTCCGCAAACTCGCCTATCCGCCGCGACGCTGGCGCAGCCTGGCGCGCATGGTGCGCCGCAAGGACGCGCATTTTCTGCACGAAGCGATTTCCCCCAAGGTGCGAACCATCTCGATGCAGGCGTTCATCGAAGGTCATCCCGCCGCGAGCGCTTTTGCGGCTAAGAATGGTGGAGTCGTGGCGTCCATCGCCTACGATGTCCTTCTGGCGCAAGGAACGATCGGCCCGCCGAATGTCATCCGCCGGGTCGATTGCCCGCAAATCCATGAAGCCGCGCGGAAAGTTGCGCGCCGTTTCGGCCTGTCCGGGATGCACGGACTGGACTTCATCCGCGACCGCAACGGCGATGTGCATCTGATCGAAATCAATCCGCGCGCAACACAGGGCGGAACGCTTGCCTTCGGCACCGGCAGCGATTTGCCAGCGGCGCTAGCGGCGGCATTGTCGCCGGCGAATACCGGAATCCGGCCTGCTATCGGCAACGATGTCGTGGCGTTCTTTCCGCGCGCTTTCCAGGGCGGCGGTGGCGGCGATTGGCTGCCGCGCGCGCACCACGACATCCCCTGGGACGACCCGGCCGTGCTTCGCGCATTGATCAAGTTGCCGGTTGGAGCGAACGACAACGATCTTCGCGCTCTGGTGTATTCTGCGATGGCAGAAAGCTTGGCCTAAACCGCCGCCGAAACGCTGCGGAAGGCTTCACGGGCAACGCAATTTGCGTTTGCGGTCGCACGCGCCTGCGCTAGAAAAATCGCAGCTATCGAACGGAGAAGACCATGCCCGAAGCCTACATCATCGACGCCTGCCGCACGCCTCGCGGGATCGGCAAGGTTGGCAAAGGTGCGCTCGCCGATATTCATCCGCAGCAACTTGCGGCCTCCGTCTTGAGCGCGATGGCCAAGCGCAACGATCTCAACACCGCGGAAGTGGACGACATCATCTGGGGCACGTCGTCCCAGCGCGGCAAGCAGGGCGCGGATCTTGGTCGCATGGCGGCGCTCGATGCCGGTTACGATGTGAAGGCGAGCGGCATGACGCTGGATCGCTTCTGCGGTTCGGGCATCACATCCGTGAACATCGCCGCGGCGAACATCATGTCCGGCATGGAAGATCTCGTCATCGCAGGCGGCACGGAGATGATGAGCTACACAAGCTCCACCGCCGATCCGAAATCGCCGCCGTTCATGGATGCCGGAAATCTGCGCCTGCGCGCGCGCCATCCGCAAAGCCATCAGGGCGTGTGCGCCGACGCCATCGCGACGATGGAAGGCATTTCGCGCCAGGCTGTCGATGAACTTGCGCTGGTGAGCCAGCAGCGCGCCGATAGGGCGATCAAGGGCGGCCATTTCAGCAAGAGCCTTGTGCCGGTTTACAAGGAAGACGGCACGCTGGCGCTGGACAAGGAAGAATTCCCGCGCCCGCAGACGACGATGGAAGGCCTCTCCGCGCTGAAGCCGAGCTTCGCGGCGATGGCCGAATTCGCGCTCGATGACAACGGCACGACTTATGGCGGCTTGATCCGTCAGGTCTATCCGGACCTCAAATTCAATCACGTCCATCACGCCGGCAATTCGTCGGGCGTGGTGGACGGCGCGGCGGCGGTGCTACTCGCCTCGCCGGACTATGCGAGGAAGCACGGCATGAAGCCGCGCGCGCGCGTCGTCGCGATGGCGAATATGGGCGACAGTCCAACTCTGATGCTAAATGCGCCCGTTCCGGCGGCGCGCAAGGTTTTGGAGAAAGCCGGTCTGACGCTCGACGACATCGACCTTTTCGAGATCAACGAGGCCTTCGCCGTGGTAGCGGAGAAGTTCATCCGCGACCTCAAGCTAGATCGCAACAAGGTGAATGTGAACGGCGGCGCGATGGCGCTGGGTCATCCCATCGGCGCCACCGGCTCCATCCTGATCGGCACGATCCTAGATGAACTGGAGCGCCGCAACTTGAAGCGCGGCCTCGTCACCATGTGTGCCGCCGGCGGCATGGCACCGGCGATCATCATCGAGCGGATGAACTAACTCTTCTTCGCAATCCGTTCTTCACGCAGCTGCGAGCGTCGCACTTTGCCGGCGTCGTCGCGCAGCGGCGTGGTGACGAACTCGATGCTGCGCGGGCGTTTGTAACGCACCAGACGCTCGGCCAGATGTTGTTCCAGATCAGCCATGGCGAGACCTTCCCGGTGTTGCACGATGGCATGCACACGGTTGCCCAAATCGTCGTCCGGAATTCCGATGACACAGGACGAATGCACCAGCGGATGCTCGTCGATGGCCGCTTCCACTTCCGCCGGATACACATTCGCGCCGCCCACGAGGATCATATCGGTGCGGCGGTCGGCGAGATAGAGATAGCCGTCCTTGTCCAACCAGCCGATGTCGCCGATGGATTCCCAGCCGCCCGGCAGCGCGCGCTTGTCCGCACCGACATATTTATAGGAGTCGGGCATGCCTTCTTTCAGCCGCATGTAAATCTCACCCGTCACGCCGCGCGCCAGCATCTTGCCTTCGGGTGAGAACGCTTCGATCTCACCGCCCAAGGCGATGGTGCCGACCGAGCCCTTGTGCGCGAGCCATTCACTGCCGTCGAGAATGGTGGCGGCCACGCCCTCGGTGCCACCGTACAATTCCCACACCACATCGGGCCCCAGCCAGTTGATCCATTCCTCTTTGAGCCAGGGCGGGCATGGCGCCGCCAGATGCCAGAGCGTCTTGAGCGAGGAGACATCGTATTTGTTGCGCACCTCTTCCGGCAGTTTCCAGATGCGGCTCATCATTGTCGGCACGAGATAAATCCATGTTGCCTTGTGCTTCTCGATCAGGCGCAGCGTTTCCTCGGCATCGAATTTCGGCATGACGACGAGTTGCGCGCCAACCATCAGCGCCGGAAACGCCGTGACCAGCGGGCCGTTGTGATAGAGCGGCCCCGGCATCAGCACGACATCGTCGGGACGGATGCGCCAGAGGAGAGCGCCGCCTTCCTGCGTCACGCCGGGGGTTCCCGCCACGATCAGCTTCGGCCGCCCCGTCGAGCCGCCGGAGGTCGGCGCTTTCCACGAGGGCGCGATGGCGTCGGGTAAATCGCTGTCGTCATCCGACGCGGCGAGAAGCTCCGCGATGGAAACAATGGGCCGGTCGATGTCGAGTGGCGTGTCGTTCACGACGATGGGCGAATTGGCGAGGTCCGCGATGGCTTTCATTTCCGCCGGCGGCAGGCGCCATGATACCGGCTGCGGCGTCGCGCCGATTTTCCACGCGGCATAAAACGCTTCCACAAAGCCAACGGAATTGGGCAACGCGATGGTAAGGAAGTCGCCATGCTTCACGCCGCGCGCCAGAAGCCCGCGCGCGATGCGGCTGGTGCGGAGGTGCAGCTCCTTCCACGTCCTCGTCTCATCCGCGCATTTCACCGCCCATTGATCGGGCTTGTTCGCGGCATGCGCTTTCAGCGTCGCGCCGATAGACACCGGATTGGGATTGGGCGGCAGCGCCGATGCAGCTGCCAGAGCCTCGAGAATGGAATTTGCCGCCATGACACGCCCGTCTTTCGCCTTCGAGGGTTATTTTGAAACCCTTTTGGCGGCGGAGCGCAATGTGTGGAACCGATCATGAATTGATCCGTTGGCGGAATGTCCCCAAGGAGGGCCACCGATGCCAAAGAGCTCACCACGTCAGAGAAAAACCGTCGGGCGCGTCATGCACGAATACGAGCATGGCGAATTGAAGAGCGGCCGCGGCGGAAAAGGCGGCAAGGTCAAAAACCGCAAGCAGGCCATCGCCATTGCATTGAACGAGGCCGGCGCCTCGAAATATGAGAGCGCGAAGGAAAACCGGAAGCATCTTGCCAAAAGCGAGCGCAAGGAAGCGAAAGGCGAAACCTATCAGCAGGAAGCCGAAGGCAAGTCGCGTGTCGGCGCCCGCGGCAAGCGCGAAAGCTCGCGCGCGATGGGCGGCCGGAACGCGACGCAACTGACCAAAGCGGGAAAGAAAGGGGCGCGCACCCGTGCTCGCGAGGACGGCGATGCGACGAAGGACCAACTCTATGCGCGCGCGCAGAAGCGGCACATACCGGGCCGTTCCAAGATGACCAAGCGGCAGCTGGAGAACGCGCTGCACGCGTGAGGCCGATCCGTTTTTTGTAGGTCCTGGCCTTCGTGGGATTCTGGGTCCCGGGTCGCTTCGCGTCCGGGACAACGCTGCCACCAACAAAAAGGCCGCTCCAAAGAGCGGCCTTTTTGCAGTCTCACGTTGGTTGCGGGACTAGGATTTGAACCTAGGACCTTCAGGTTATGAGCCTGACGAGCTACCGGACTGCTCCATCCCGCGTCATGTTTCGAAGGCCTGCGGCCCACGAAAGGTTGGCGGGTATAGGCCATCGCCTGCCCGCCTGTCCACCCCCTTTAAGTGGCGGATTTAGCGGCCTTTTTTAGTGCCCGGCGGCGGATTTTGCCGACCGCCCGCAAGATGGGCGCGCAGGCCTTCGGCCAGATGCTCATAGAGAAGGCGGACCCGGCGCGTATCGCGCAAATCCTCATGCATGACGAGCCAGACGGGCAGGCTCATCGAAAATGCGTCGAACGGCAGCCGCACCAGGTCGCGGTCGCGCGCGGCGATCAAAGCATGCGCGCCCGCGATGCCGAAGCCCGCCCGCAACATGGCGAGTTGAGCGTGATCGTTGTCGCTGCGGAACGCGAAGATGTCGCGCGTCAGCGGCAGGCCGGCGCCCTTGATGCCGCGGACGGGCGAGTCGTCGGCGTCGAAGCCGACGATCGTATGCGTCAGAAGCTGTTCGAGATTTTCCGGCATGCCGCGGCGGGCGATGTATTTGCGGTGCGCGAACAGCGCCAATTCCACATCGCCGATCTTGCGCGCGACCAGCGCCTTCTGTTTCGGCTTGACCATGCGCACCGCGATGTCGGCCTCTCGCCGCAGCAGATCCTGGCTGAGATTGGAGAGCGAAAGCTCGATGGCGATTTGCGGATGCTTTTCCCGGAACGCCGCCAAGATCGGCGGCAATATCTCAACGCCTACGATCTCACTCGCCGTCACACGCACGGCGCCGCGCGCGTCTTCCGCTTCGCCGGACGCCGTCCGCTGCAGCGCCTCCGCGGATGCCGCCATCGCTTCGGCATGGCGGACAAGTTCGAGCGCAGCCGGCGTCGGCCTCAGCCCCGTCTGCGAGCGCGTAAACAGCTTTGCGCCGGCAGCTTCCTCCAGCGCAGCGATATGCCGGCCCAGCGTGGGCTGTGTGAGATCCAGATCGCGCGCGGCTGCCGAAAGGCTGCCGCGCCGCACAACCGCAAGAAAGGAGCGGTAATGGTCCCAGCTCAAGTCCATGCATAAACGTATAGCAGAGAGACGAACTTTGGCAATTCCCGTTTACCCGTCCGCGCCCCATTCTTTGGGTGTCAAACCACAGGAGACGGTCATGGCAGAAGGCGGCGTGAAGACTTTGTTGCAACTGGAAGGGCTGGCGATGCTGGCGGCATCGGTTGGGCTTTATCGGCTGATTGGCGGGGACTGGAAGTTGTTCGCCATTCTGATTCTGGCACCCGATCTTATTTTCCTCGGCTATCTTTTCGGCCCGCGCATCGGGGCGGCGGCATACAACGCGGTGCATACGATCACCGGGCCGCTGCTTCTGGCGGGCTGGGGCTTGGCGGCTGGCCAGCACATTGCCCTGGCTGTCTCGCTGATCTGGATGGCGCATATCAGCTTCGACCGCGCGATCGGATTTGGGCTTAAATATCCCAGCAGCTTCAACGACACGCATCTGAGCAGCGTAAAAATCGTCTGAAAGGCGCGACCATGTTCATCGGACATTATGGGCCGGGTTTCGGCGCCAAGGCGGCAGTGCAGCGCGTTCCGCTGTGGATTTATTTCATCGCCGTGCAATGGCTGGACGTGATCTGGTCGAGCCTGGTTCTTCTCGGCATTGAGAAGATGCGGATCGTTCCAGGCTTCACGCAAGGCAGCGCGCTCGATCTCTATTTCATGCCCTACACGCATGGACTGATCGGCGCGCTCGCGCTTGCGGCGATCTTCGGTGGCGTTGTCGCGCTGTTCTTTCGGCAGCAGCGGACTGCCATATTTTTCATCACCGCCGCAGCGGTGTTCTCGCACTGGATTCTCGATCTGGTGGTCCACATGCCGGACCTCTGGATCTGGGGCGATGTGAAAGTCGGCTTCGGGCTGTGGCGCTGGTTGTGGATCAGCCTGCCGCTCGAACTGCTCTCGCTGTTCATCGGCGCCTGGCTTTATGCGCGCTACGTGCCGGCGAAGGGCCAGGGGAATTTGTGGTTGTGGCTGTTTGTGGCGGCGATGGCGGCGGCCGAGATTTACGCCGTCTGGGGTCCCGAGCCTGTAAGCGCTGTGGCGGCGGCAAAAACGGCGTTGATGGCTTATGGCGCGCTGGCGTTTTTGGCGGGTCTTGTGGATTTGTCTCGTGCGAAACCATCGCTATGATGGCGTTTGGACAGGGGCACCACGACACCAAAAGAGCCACTTATGCAGACGCGTTTGCTTGCGTTGAAATCCGCCGTGCCGCCTTTTCCCATCGACCAGTCCGCTGCGGCGGACCGGGCTGGGCAGTTGTTCCAGAAAGTGCGCGATATCGAGCGCTTCATGCCGGTTTTCACCAATACCGGCATCGAGAAGCGGTACTCCTGCGTGCCGATCGACTGGTACAACGGAGCCCACGGCTGGACGGACCGCACGGGGCTCTTTGTCGAGAATGCCGTGAACCTTCTGGAAGAAGTGACGCGCAAGCTGCTGGCGGAAGCCAAGCTCAAGGTTGAGGATATCGACACCATCGTGGTCGCCTCCACCACCGGCATCGCCACGCCCAGCCTCGACGCGCTGGTGGTCGAACGGCTGAAGATGCGGCGCGACATCCAGCGCCTGCCGATCTTCGGGCTGGGTTGCGCCGGTGGCGTTGTCGGCCTTTCGCGCGCCGCCGCGATGGCCGAGGCGCGGCCCGGCAGCAAGGTGCTTTATCTCGTCGTCGAGCTTTGTGCCCTCACCTTCCGCAAGAACGACATTTCCAAGAGCAACATCGTGGCGACGGCGTTGTTCGGCGACGGAGCCGCTGGGGCGATCCTGTCCACGGAGGGAGATGGTCCGCGCTTCGAAGCAATGGGTGAACACACCTGGCCGAATTCTCTCGACATCATGGGCTGGGACGTCGAGGAGGATGGGTTGAAAGCGCGTTTCGCGCAGAGCATCCCGTCACTGGTGGCAGCGGATTTCAAACAGCTGTTGAGCGAGTTCTTGCATCGCAGCGATCTGAAGCGTTCGGATATCGGTGCTTTTGCCTGCCATCCCGGCGGCGCCAAGGTTCTGGATGCTCTGGAAGACGCGTTCGGAATGCAGCGTGGCGATCTGGTGGAAAGCCGGAATGTGCTGCGCGACTATGGGAACATGTCGGCCGCGACCGTGATGTTCGTTCTGGAGCGCATGGACTGGCGCGCGAAGAACACACGCACGCTGATGACCACGCTGG
>DASXHQ010000127.1:0-20378 GCA_036488415.1 Rhizomicrobium sp. | reverse complement strand
CCCCGTGCGCGCCGAAGGCCGCGTGATCTCGGTGGGCCGCCGAGCTGCTTTCGCGGAAGCCAAGCTCTTCGACAAAAACGGCGCGCTCTGCGCTACCGCCACCTCAACCTGCCTGGTGTTTGAGCTATGAGCACGACGACCTTTGATGACACGGCGACGCTCGCGCGGCCTTCCATCGGATCGCGTCTCAGCAACCTCCCTAAGCGCGCACTGATCGTCGGCGGCGCCGCGCTTGTGCTGGCGCTGGCCGGCGCGGGATGGATTGCATGGCCGGCCTCGTCCGTGTCCACCGATGACGCCTATATCAAGGCGGACTCCACCATCGTCGCGCCGAAAGTGCAGGGGCTCATCGCCCGCGTGCTGGTGCGCGACAATCAGATCGTGAAAGCCGGCCAGCCGCTGATCCAGATCGACCCGGAAGATTACGCGCAAGCGGTCCAATCCGCCGAAGCGGACGTTGCATCGGCGCAGGCGGCACTGGATGAACAACTCGCGCAGCAAAGCCTCGCCGCCGCGAATGTGCAGGCCGCCGATGCGGCGATCCGTTCGGCGCAGGCGGAAGCGGCGCGCGCGGTGGCGGACGGCAAGCGCTTCGGCGCGCTGGGCGCGGCCGGTTATGTTTCCAAAAGTCAGGCAGACCAGATGCGCGCCACGGCGCTCAGCGCCTCTGCCGATGCGGACAAATCGCGTGCCGCCTATGCCGCCAGCGTGCAGCAGCAGAACGTGACGGAACGCACGCGCGGGCAGTTGCTCGCGGCTTTAGCAAAAGCGAAAGCGGCACTGTCGCTGGCGCGGCAGAATCTCGAACACACAATCATCCGCGCGCCTGTCGCGGGGCAGGTGGGCGACCGTCAGGCGCAGATCGGCGAATATGTCTCGCCCGGCACGCAGCTTCTGACCATCGTGCCGATGGACACGATCTACGTGACGGCGAATTTCAAGGAAACGCAGACGGCGCGGATGCTGATCGGCCAGCATGTGCGCGTCACCATCGATGCACTGCCGGGAAAGACATTCGACGGCGCCGTGGAAAGCTTCGCGCCGGCATCGGGCAGCGAGTTCTCCTTGCTGCCGTTCGAGCCCGCGACGGGCAATTTCACCCGCATCGTGCAGCGCGTGCCGGTGCGCGTGCACATCTTGCCGGGACAGGATGGCCATGAGCGCCTGCGTCCCGGTCTCTCCGCCAATGTGACGGTCGATTTGGAGAAGTGACTTAATCCTGCTCCAGCTCGGCGGACGGCAGATAGCTGTCGTCGGCCGGCGCGCCTTCATCCGGATTGGAAACTTCCGCGCCTTCGATTGCCTGATCCGACGGTGCTTCGAGGCCCGCTGTGGTTTCGGCGATCGGCTTCAAGGTCGCGCCCTTGCGCGCATTGCGCTTGGCGGCGCGTTCGCGTTTGGCGTTGACGCGCGTGACCGCCAGATCGAGCTCCAGCTGCGAGCACAGACCCAGGGTCACCGGATCGACGGCCTTGATGTTCGTCGCGTTCCAGTGCGAGCGCTCGCGGATCTTGGTGATCGTGGCTTTCGTGGTGCCGATGAGTTTGACGATATCGGCGTCCGTGAATTCCGGGTGGTTGCGGATGATCCAATAGACGGCATCCGGCTTGTCCTGGCGCTTGGACACCGGCGTATAGCGCGGCACCTTTTTCACCTTCACCGGCGGCATCTTGTATTTCGACACCGCCATCTTCAGGCGCATCTTCGGGTTCTTTTCCGCTTCCTCGATCTGCTCGCGGGTGAGCTGGCCGGAGGCCACCGGGTCCTGGCCCTTGATGCCCTTGGCCACATCTTCGTCGGCGATGCCTTTCACTTCCAAGGGATGCAGGCCGCAGAAATCGGCGATCTGCTCGAAAGTGAGTGAGGTGTTGTCCACCAGCCAGACGGCGGTGGCTTTGGGCATCAACGGGCGTTGCGGTTCGGCGGCCATAGCAAAATATCTTTCCTTTCCCGGGCGGCCCTTCCGGGTCCGTCCCTTCGCTCGATTGTTCCAGTTTTCGAGGAAGGCCGGTGTTTTAGCGAGTAAGTCACAGCAAGAAAAGGGGAAATTTGAATGGTGGAGAAATCGCCGGAATCCGCACCTTTCCTGTTTATTTCTCAATTTGGTTGTGTGAATTTCCGGCATGAGTTTCACACAAGCGGCTCGTTTTTTACCCGGCATTTTTCTTTGCGGGGTTCTCACGGGCGCGTCCATTTGGCTTCAAGGGATCGAGACCCATGTCTTTGGCCGCGCGTGGATCGAAGCGCTGGTCATCGCCATTCTCTTGGGCACGGCGATCCGCACCATCTGGACGCCAAGCTTGCTGTGGCGGTGCGGCATCGAATTCGGCGCCAAAACGATCCTAGAAATCGCCATCGTCCTTCTTGGCGCAACGATCAGTGCCGGCGCGGTGCTGGGCGAAGGCCTGGCAACCTTGGGCGCGATTGTGGGCGCCGTCGCCGCCACGATCTGCATCAGCTACGCAATTGGAAAGATGTTCGGCCTGCCGCACCGTATGGCGACATTGATTGCCTGCGGCAATTCGATTTGCGGCAACTCCGCCATCGCGGCAGTGGCGCCGGTGATCGGCGCCGATGGCGAGGAAATCGCATCCTCCATCGCGTTCACGGCCGTGCTGGGCGTCGTGGTGGTGATCGCGCTGCCGCTGATCGCGCTGGCGCTGCACATGACGCCAAAAGGCGCCGGCGTTTTCGCGGGGCTTACCGTTTATGCCGTCCCGCAGGTGCTCGCGGCGACGGCGCCCATCGGCATTCTCTCCACGCAAGTCGGCACGCTGGTGAAGCTGGTGCGCGTGCTGATGCTGGGCCCGGTGATTCTGTTCATCTCGTTCTTCAGCCGCGCCGACCGCGATGAAACGGACGAAGCCGCGCCCGCGATCACCGCGGGCGACCGGCCCAAGCGCGGCGCACCGGCGCTGCATCAGCTGGTGCCGTGGTTCATCATCGGATTTCTGCTGCTCATCGCGGCGCGTTCCGCGGCCGTCATTCCCGACGCGGCGCTCGCGCCGGCGAGCAAGCTGGCCGGGTTTCTCACCATCGTGTCGATGGCGGCGCTGGGCCTCGGTGTCGACGTGCGCGTGGTGGCGCGCGCCGGATTGCGCGTCACCACGGTGGTGACGCTGTCGCTCATCGTTCTGGGGACGATTGCGCTGCTGCTGATCTACGGGCTGCGGCTGGGCTAACGCCTATTTCTTCGCCCGCGCGATGCCGTCCGCGATGAGCTTCGCTGCCGCGTCGGCATCGATCCATTCGCCGATGCGGGTCCATTTCGCCGGTTCCAGATCCTTATAGTGCTGGAAGAAGTGCTCGATCTGCTGGCGCAAAATCTCCGGCAGGTCGCGATAGGAGCGCACGCCGGTGTGATAGGGATGCAGATCGTCCACCGGCACGGCGACGATCTTCTCGTCCTGTCCGGCCTGGTCCTGCATGACGAGTGCGCCGACGGGGCGGCAGCGCACCACCGCGCCGGGGATCACCGGCACGGCGGAGATCACCAGCACATCGCAGGGGTCGCCGTCTTCCGACAGCGTCTGCGGCACGAAGCCGTAATTGCCCGGATAGAACATCGCCGTGTGCAGGAAGCGGTCAACGAACAGCGCGCCCGATGCCTTGTCCATCTCATATTTCACCGGCAATCCGCCCGCGGGAATCTCGACCACGACATTGATGTCGGTGGGCGGGTTCTTTCCGGCGGGGATTTGAGAAAGGTCCATTGGTCCTCACAGCGTCAGCAGGATTTTTCCGATATGGCCGCTCGATTTCATCCGTTCATGCGCTTGCTGCGCGTCGGCGAGGGGGAAGGTGTGATCGACGATGGGTTTGATCTTGCCCGCATCGATCAGCGGCCAGACTTCCTTGAGCAGCGCATCGCGGATCGTGCCTTTTTCGTCGTTTGAGCGTCCGCGCAAAGTGGTGGCCAGCAGAGAGAGCCGCTTCATCAGCATGGGACCGAAGTTCACGCTCGCCTGCATGCCGCTCATATAGGCGATGTTGACGATGCGGCCCCAGATCGCCGCCGCGCTCATGTTGCGCTGGATATAGTCACCGCCGACCATGTCGAGGATGACGTTGACGCCCTTGTCGCCCGTTTCCGTCTTCACGATCTCGACGAAATCCTGTTCCTTGTAGTTGATCGGATGGCCGCCAAGCCTTTCGATGACCGCGCATTTTCCCGCCGTGGCTGCGGTCGAGAACACTTTGTGCCCGCGCACGACGCAAAGCTGGATCGCCGCGGTGCCGATGCCGCTGGTGCCGCCGTGGATGAGGACCGTCTCGCCCGGCTTCAGCCGCGCGCTGTCCATCAAATTGGTCCAGACCGTGAAATGCACTTCCGGCAACGCGGCGGCATCGACGACGCTGACGCCTTTGGGGACCGGCAGAAGGCATTTTTCGGATGCGACGGCGTATTCGGCATAACCGCCGCCAGGTATGAGCGCGCAAACCTTATCGCCCACATGCCAATGCGTGACGTCGGCGCCAAGTTCGGCGATCGCGCCGGAAACTTCCATGCCCAGCGTGTCGGGCGCGCCCGGTGGCGGCGGATAACGTCCAGCGCCTTGCGCCATATCGGCGTGATTAAGCCCTGCGGCGCTAACCTTTATGAGAACTTCGCCCGTTTTCGGTTTGGGCGTGGGAATGTCTGCCACAACAAGGCGATAGTCGTTTCCCGGATTCTCGACGGCGATGGCTTTCATTATCTTTTGCCCGGTCTTGCGCGGCTGTTTTTCGGGCGTGACACTACCAAGCCCTTGTGCGGATGCGAAACATGCCGATCGACCCAGAGGAACTTCTGCCCCGCAAGAAGATGCCGGAAATTGTTTTGGGGCAGGATCTCTCAACCATGTCCGAGCATGAGCTGGTCGCGCGCATCGCCGCGCTGGAAGAAGAAATCGTCCGTTCGCGCGAAGCCATTAAAGCAAGGCAGTCCACCAAGACCGCAGCCGACGCTTTCTTCCGCAAAAATTAGCGTTACGGCGAAACATCGGCGCGTTCACCACAATCAGCGCGTTGAATTCAGCAATCGTTAATTCGCGGTGGTGTGCAGTGGCGGTATGCAATCGCGCATAGGCGTTGCGCGAATGTCACCGCCCAAATGGTTTATGTACGCGATTGTCAGGAAGATCGCTTGCGTTGAACCACGGGCTTGATAGCTTTCGCGGCTAACGAGGGGAACAGGCGGGCATGTCGCTTATCGAACAAGACGAAGACAATCTCGGCTATGTCACCCAGCAAAGTTTCACCGGTTCGGCGCTGTTCGAGAAGACCTTCGATGAAGGCATGTCGCTGGTCGAAGAGACCGCGCGCTATCTCGATGGCAAGGGCCGCGAAGAATCCAAGGACCTTCCGCGCAAGGCCGCGCTGCTCTATGCTGGCGAAAGCATGCGCGTGACAACGCGCCTGATGCAGGCGGCGAGCTGGCTTCTGGTGCAGCGCGCGGTGCATGAAGGCGAAATGGAAGCGGAGCAGGCGGCGGGCGACCGCTATCGCCTTGGCTCTAAGGAAATCTGCCTCGGCGGACGCGAAGACGGCACCGATCTTTTGCCCAAAACGCTGCAGGATCTGCTCAAGCGCAGCGACAACCTTTATCGCCGCATCGCCCGGCTGGATGACGTTTTGTTCCGCGGCGGCGTGCCGGAAACTGGCGTGAAGACACAGATGGGCCGCCTCGAAAAGGCGTTCGGCGGCGCCGGCAACTGATTTTCCTCGTCAGGGATGCTGGACGTCCGGCGCGGACGGCACACTCACCGTCGGCTTGTCGAAGCCGGGCAGATAGGTGCATCCGGTGGGATTGCACACACGCACTTCGCCGGTGAAACGGTCCACGACATAGACATTATGCTGCGCCTGATCGAGCGCGACCGTCACACGGCCGGTGACGATATAGGCCGCGAACAGCAGGAAGAATCCGCCGATCAAGGTCACCCACACCGCGGTGGTGATGGATTCCACGATGGCGGCGAGGCCCAGGATGATCGCGCCGGCGACGAGCCAGGGAAGCGCCATGCCGAGGCTTCCGTGGAAGCGGTCCTGCATCTGCCAGACGCCCAGCGCGACCAGAAGCAGAACGATGCCGCCGACGCCCAGCGCCAAGCGCGCGCCCCAGCTCGGCGAGCCGTTGTCATGCTCGACCACGCGGTCATGGATGGTGGTGGTGTCATGGACATGTTCGACGGGGCGCTCCACCACGGGGCGTTCCACGACTTTGTGCTCAACAACCGGTGTTTCGTCGGACATGTGATTTTCCCCCAATGCTATCCCGTGCCGGGCAGGCTAGCCCGGCTGTGCAACGGTTGGGTAACGAAGGGAAAAGCGACGCGTTCCGTGCGCGAAGCTTACTTCTTGACGTAGTCGCCGAAACGCTTGTTGAAGCGCGTCAGGCGGCCGCCACGGTCGAGCAGCTGCTGCTGGCCGCCGGTCCAGGCCGGGTGCGTCGAAGGATCGATGTCGAGCTGAAGCTTCTGGTCCGGCTCGCCCCAGGTGGTGCGGGTGCGATAGGTCGTGCCGTCGTTCATGACGACATTCACGAAATGATAGTTGGGATGGACGCCCTTTTTCATGGCCGGAAAACCTTCAAACCCGTTCGGAAGCCGGGGCTTATAGAAGAAGGGGCGGGGGCTGGCAAGCCAGCGGCGATAGGCCTGGTTTTGGCCGCTGCCGGGGTGGTTTATAGGGGTCGGGAACCCTAGATACCCATCCATGTCGCAATCCGGCCAGGAATTCGCAGAACAAATCCAGCATGTGGCGGCGGGTCGGGCGAAAAGCCGGTCGCTGGCGCCTCTGCGCACGCTTCTGCCGTTCCTCAAACCTTTCCGATTTCGCATCGCGGCGGCGACCGGCGCGCTGATCGTTTCCTCCGGCGCGACCCTCACTCTGCCCGCCGCGCTGCGCTCGCTGATCGACCGCGGCTTTAGCGCCGATCAGATCGCGGCTATCTCGCATTACTTTCTTCTCTTCCTGCTGGCGGCCGCCGTGCTCGGCGTCTCGACAGCCATCCGCTTCTACTTCGTGACCTGGATCGGCGAGCGGGTGATCGCCGATTTGCGCAAAGCGGTATTCGCCAACGTCATCGGCCTGTCGCCGGTGTTCTTTGAAGTGACGCGCACCGGCGAGGTGCTGTCGCGTCTTACCGCCGACACCACGCTGATCCAGACGGTGGTGGGCTCTTCGCTTTCCATCGCGGCGCGCAACGCCGTGATGTTCGTTGGCGGGCTGATCCTGATGTTCGTGACCTCGCTGAAGCTGACGGCGCTTGTCACCGGCGCAGTGGTGCTGGTGATGATCCCACTGATGCTGTTCGGCCGCTGGGTGCGGACCTTGTCGCGCAAAAGCCAGGACCGCATTGCCGACACCTCCGCCCATGCCGGCGAGACGATCAATGCCGTGCAGACCGTTCAGGCTTTCACGCATGAGGACATCGAGCGCGCGCAATATGGCGAAGCGGTCGAGCAGAGTTTCGATGTCGCCATCCTGCGCACCCGCGCCCGCGCGGCGATGACGGCGGTGGTGATCTTCGCGGTGTTCGGCGCGATTGCGGCGGTGGGCTGGGTCGGCGCGCAGGATGTTGTCGCCCATGCGATGACGGCGGGCCAGTTGGTGCAGTTCATTTTCTATGCCGGCATCGTGGCGGGCGGCGTTGGCGCGCTGTCCGAAACTTATGGCGATCTGCAGCGCGCGGCCGGTGCCTCCGAAAGATTGAGCGAACTTCTCACCGTCGAGCCGGAAGTGAAAGCGCCGCTGCATCCGGTGGCGATCCCATCGCCCGCGAAAGGCGCGGTGCGCTTCGACAACGTGACCTTCCGCTATCCCGCGCGCCCCGAACACAAAGCGCTCAACGGTTTCTCGCTCGACATCCAGCCGGGGGAAGCAGTGGCGCTGGTGGGGCCGAGCGGCGCGGGCAAGTCCACCGTGTTCCAGCTTTTGCTGCGCTTCTTCGCGCCGCAGGACGGTACGATCCTGTTCGACGGTATCGACACGGCCAAGCTCGATCCGATGGCGCTGCGCCACAACATCGCGCTGGTGGCGCAGGACCCGGTGATCTTCTCTGGCACCATCGCGGACAATATCCGCTATGGCCGCCCCGATGCCAGCGACGTAGGTGTGCGCAAGGCGGCGCAAGCGGCTGTCGCCGATGAGTTCATTGACCGCTTGCCGGACGGTTATCAAACGCGCGTGGGCGAACGCGGCATGACGCTCTCGGGCGGGCAGCGCCAGCGCCTCGCCATCGCGCGTGCGATCTTGCGCGACGCGCCGCTGCTGCTGCTGGACGAAGCGACCAGCGCGCTGGATTCGGAGAACGAACGCCTTGTGCAGCAGGGCCTCGCCAATCTGATGGCGGGGCGCACGACCATCGTTATCGCGCACCGGCTTTCCACCATCCAGAAACTCAAGCGCATCGTGGTGATGGATCAGGGCCGCATCGTGGGCGAGGGCAGCCATGCCGAACTCGTCGCCGGCGGCGGGCTCTACAAGCGCCTGGCCGATCTTCAGTTCTCGCAAGGCATCGCGCTGGCGGGTTAGACTTGCCGCATGAGCCAGGACCCGGCGCTGCTGCGCCGCCTTTTGCGCGCCAAGGACAGCATGGATGCCGCCTCTCATGAGGACTGGCCCGTCGCAAGGCTGGCGCGCCTGAGCGGAATTTCGCAGGCCCATTTCGCGCGCTCGTTCAAGCAAGCCTTCGGTGTTCCCCCGCATCGTTATCTGCTGACGCTGCGGCTGGAGCGCGCCGCAGCGCAACTGCGCGACACCAATCTGTCGGTCACCGAGATCGCCTTCCTCACGGGCTGGAACAGTCTTGGCACCTTCGGCCGCGTGTTCCGCGATGTAACCGGCGAAAATCCCGGCGAGCGCCGCGCGCGCGAGAAAGCCGCACCGTCGCTCCTCGATGTGGTGCCGGCATGTTTCGTCAGCGCCGCCAACCGGCCCGATCTCAAAAAAGCAGTTTCGGAGAAGCGGCGCCGGGAAGAAGGCGATAG
Organism: Rhizomicrobium sp.; assembly: GCA_036488415.1. Classification (GTDB taxonomy): domain Bacteria; phylum Pseudomonadota; class Alphaproteobacteria; order Micropepsales; family Micropepsaceae; genus Rhizomicrobium. The sequence goes on along the minus strand of DASXHQ010000127.1, from coordinate 11,406 downwards.
CGTCGCCGGGCTCGAAGAAAAGGAGATTTCATGAGCCAGGGAGTAGGCGTCGTCGGGCTTTATGTGCGCGACCAGGAAGAAGCCCTCAAATTCTATGTCGAGAAGCTCGGATTCGGTGTCCACACGGATGTGAAGAACGGCGATTATCGCTGGCTCACCGTGCAGCATCCCGACCAGCCAAGCTTTCAGCTTGGCCTGTTCACGCCGCAGGCGCCGATGCACGACGCGGCGACCGCGCAGGCCTTGCGCGAGCTGGTGGCGAAAGGCGCGATGCCGCCGCTGGTGCTCGTGGTCGACGATTGCCGCGCGGCCTATAAGCAGATGCATGGCCGTGGCGTGGAGTTCACACAGGAGCCCACGGAGCGCTACGGTAGCGTGGATGCCAGCTTCCGCGATCCGGCGGGCAATGGCTGGAAGCTGATCGAAACGCGGAAGGATGCGCGTTAGAGCGCAATCGGGTGAAGTGTGAGCGGTTCACCCGTAAATTGCGCGGCAATCAAAGAATCTAGAGCATGGTCTGATTCAGATCATGCTCTAGGCGCGGTCTTTTGCGGAAACAATTTTCAAGGAAGGTGGGGCATGAGCGTTTGGATTCGGCAATTTCACAGATGGATAGCGATCCTCTTCACGCTGACGGTGATCGCGAACTTCGCCGCGATGGCGCTTGGAAAGCCGCCCATGTGGCTCGTCTATTCTCCGCTGCCATTCCTGTTCCTGTTGCTCTTCACCGGCCTGTACATGTTCTTCCTTCCGTATTTCGCCAAATCGCGCGGCGCACAGCAGCCGGCATGAAGAAGGCGGCGGTTAAAAAGGCGCCCGCGAAGAAGGCGCCCGCGAAGAAAACAGATGCGAAGGACGGCGGACCTTCTGCCTCGAAACTGATCGACGCGCGGATAAAAGAGCTGGGCGACTGGCGGGGCGAAACATTCACCCGTTTGCGCGCTCTCTTTCACCAGGCCGATCCCGCGATGGTTGAGACGGTGAAATGGCGAAAGCCTTCGAACCCGCTGGGCGTTCCGATATGGGAGCATGACGGCATCGTCTGCACGGGTGAAATCTACAAGGATAAAGTGAAGCTGACTTTCATGCGCGGCGCGGCGCTGAAAGATCCTTCAGGCCTTTTCAACTCCAGCCTCGAAGGCAACACCCGCCGCGCCATCGATTTCCACGAAACCGACAAGATCGACGAGAAAGCACTAAAGGCCCTCATCCGCGAAGCGGTGGCGCTGAATACGTCCGGGGCCAAGCGCTAAAGCGCGCTAGTATCCAAGCCACTCACAAGCTGGCGATATGTAATGCTTCCGCTTGGTGCTGTATGTGGGAAAGCACGCGCATGTTGTTGTCGTGTATGATCCACCGTGCAAACGGCATCCAATAAAGTATTGGGTCTAACCGTAGTTCGTGGCGCGTTTTCTCGATCACGCGGCAACGTCCGTTGCCAAGCGGAAGGATTGCGAAGCTCGTATATGTCGTTCGGAAATAGCCCTTCACATGTGGGGCATTCACGTGCTGGTAAGGGCTAAGCTCGTGCATGGCCGGTGGATCGCTGATCACAACGAAAGCGAGTTTGCGGTCCATGGACCATTCGGTCACACGCTCAAGAGCGATGCCGGTTGAAAAAGTACCTCTACGAATTGCACCAACACCTGTCCCGATAATGTCGCCGCGTACGGGATAAGCGACGCCGAGCTTGAACGGCAGCGACACGGGGGAAGTGATCGCACCCATATCAACGATGGATCGCCATACGTCATGCGGCGCAGCCGCAATGTCGATACTTTCGGTGGTGCTGAAAAATGTGTTGGCCGGCAGCATGTATTCGGACCCGAAAACCATCGGGAGAAGTACCAATCCCATAAGCGAGTCTCTGTTCGATCGCTTTCCTGAGAGAGCGGCTGCACGGCCGAGTGCTGCACCTATAGCGGCCGCGCCGAGGGCGAGCGGAGCCGCCAGGACGATGCAGACAATTCCTTCCAATGCACCCACGACCAAGCCAACCCCGCCCAGCGCCAAGCCCGCAACGACTGCTTGAAACGTGCGTTTGCGCCCGATGTCTCCTTTTCGATTTGCGAGGAATGCAGTGGTCGCTCCGATAACGAATGGCGAAACCACAAACATTCCGAAACCATAGGTGCCGAAAATCAGCGCGCCTACGGCGACGGCAAACAAAGTCAGCGCCGCACCCGCCAGTACGCCCTGCACGGCCACCGGCCAGTCACCAGAGGGCTTTACGTCCGCCGCGCCAGCATCACTCTCTGAACGCGAAGGAAGTACGCATAGCAGGAGTATGGCGGCGATCTGAAAAATGGGCGCGACGACGATGGCGGCAATCCAGCCGCTGACGTTCGCGTCCGTTGCCCGCCTAAAGGCGAGCGACGCGAGTATCCATGAAACAAGGAGTGTGAGCCCCAATGCGGCGGTCAGCGCTGCCAGAGGAATATTTCGCAGTTCGACAAGCGATCTGAGCGGCATGACGTAGAAGCGCCAGTCGGTAATCAACGGCTGCGCATAGCTCGCGAAGATTGCGATAACCAAAACGTACTGGGCGAGAAAAATCCCCAGCGAACCGGCCGCATAAGGCGCGCGCTCCATTTTTCCTTGGAAGCCGAACAATTACTCACCTCAGCATGAAGACATGTGTGTGGCAGGGATCGGCGGAGTTTGGATGTAACGTCTTCAGTGTGGCGCGATAGGGCATTATTTCAGGCGTGACGATGTTGGTCGCAAGGCCCAGCCGCTCGAACGCTTTTATCAGCCACCAGCCGGGATCGACTTCGCCGGGTTGCAGACCGAGTTTGGCGGAGCCGGGGAATGCGTGATGATTGTTGTGCCAACCCTCTCCCATGCTGATAAGCCCGGCGATTCTCACGTTGTATCCTTGAACGCCAGCCCCTTCGACGATCCATGATTGATCGCCTTCGCGATGCGCGAAATGTCCAACCAACCAATGCCCCGTAACGCAGATCGCGATGCGCGCGAATATACCCCACACCACCCATGCAACGCCGCCTACAAAGAGGAGGAGCAATGCCCACGGCAATTGCTGCAACATCCATGTGCGTTCGATAAACTCATAGAAGCGGTCATCGCGAAGTTTCGGTTCGGGAAGAAAATCTGGTGGATTTGACAGCACCAGTTCGCAGTGAAGTTGCCACCAAGCGTCATGCCAGAAGTTTTTCCGGTGGCAAAAATAATCGTGGCAATCTGGTTGACGTTGCGCCCAGTCACGGAAGTCGTGAAGTTTTACCATGCCCAGCGGTCCCGCCATGCCGACCAACGTGCCGAGATAGACGCAGACATATTCCAACCATCTGGGGCAATCGAAGCTCTTGTGAATTAAGCGGCGATGCATTCCCACCGAGTGGCCGAAGCAAAGTGTGACGGCACATGTCACCAAGAACACAGCAAATGCGCTCCATGAGAAATAGATTGGAGCGAGCAAGATTGCGCTCAATGTCATGCCGCCGATCCAAATCGACTTGGCAGGCGACCAAGCTATGCGGCCTCGCCCTGCATCGGCAGATTCGCTTGCATATATGCGCTCGACACCCAATTCGACATTCATTGCTTGCCCTAAGCAGCGAGTCGCGCCGTCATAGTATCTGTAGAAGCGAAGTGAGGGAAATCGGGCAAGATACCCATTCCATCTTCCCTCAAACCAAAACAATCGCCTCGTTGTAATCCGCCACCTGTTTGTCGTGTGTCAGAGCGTGAGCGGTTCGGACAAGGCTTGTGCAACGAGCATCCTGTCGAACGGGTCGGCGTGCTTGAGGCGCTCGACGCTTGCGACTATTCCGCCGCGTGGAGCACCGGGATTTTCTTGATGGCGGCTCCCAGTTCTTTTTCGGCTTTGGCGAGGTCGAATTGCCGCTGCAGATTGAGCCAGAGATTGGGGCCATTGCCGCAGAGCTTGCCAAGCCTGAGCGCCATCGCGGGCGTCACGGGCTGTTTTTCATCGAGGATGTCATAGAGGGTTTGCCGGGAGACTCCGAGCAAACGCGCAATCTCCGTCTTCGGCTTGCCGATGGCGGGCAGGATTTCCTCGCGCAGAAGTTCGCCGGGGTGCATCGGGGTCAGGCCGGGCCAGTTCTTCGTCATCAGTGATAATCGTCCAAATCGACATCGTAGCACACACGCTGTCATCGCCCGGTCACGCGTTTCTCACGCGCGATCCGGGTGACCCATTTTTGCAAGAGAAGAATGAAATTGGGTCGCCCGGACCCTTCGCAAAAAGGCGAAGGGCCGGGCGATGACGACATTGGGATTTGAGCGCGCGTCCGTCCCATCAAAGTGCGCAACACGCGAGGAGCCTTCGGGGAGGCATTGGCTCACGCGGCAGACATCTCGTCCGCGTCTTTGGGCGGGCTCTCGAATGCACTCGCCGTCCTCTGTATCGAGGCCCCGAATTCTGCGCTGACAAATTGTCAGATATTTTTTCCTGAATAAGCCTTGACGGTCCTATTTGTTCTTTATATGTTCTTTTAGGGTAATGGAGGGCATTAGCTGTGAAGACCTAGCGATACCGCAAGGACAGACAGGTAAGGGGCCAAGACTTGCGTGGACCCCGCGCGGCTGCCGGTGACCGCACTGGATAACAGAAACACAGTGCTCTCGGATTGGCGGACCCGCATGCAAACCGGGGAGGTTGGAGCGAAGGCGCTCATTGGTCGCGCGGGTGAAACCGCCTTCCTAGGGCTGGCTGCGTAGCTGGAAACCGAAGGGCCTCATGGGGGCGAACCGCACAAGCGGGCGCGGCTCTCACTGGGGCCTTTCTTTTGCGCGGCTCTTTTGGATGGCAGAGCAAAAACTCGAATTCAATTCACCGCGCCGCGCGGAATCGACAAACAAAAAGGACGCCGTTTCCGGCGTCCTTTTCATATTCGGTGGTTGGCCGGATCGCGCTTCGCTACGCTCGCTGTCCGGCCATGACGGGTTATCAAGCCGCGACGATCTCGCCGCCTTCCGGATCGCGCAGCACATAGCCGCGGCCCCAGACGGTTTCGATGTAGTTGTCGCCATTGGTGGCGGCGGCCAGCTTCTTGCGCAGCTTGCAGATGAAAACGTCGATGATCTTCAGCTCCGGCTCGTCCATGCCGCCATAAAGATGATTGAGGAACATCTCCTTCGTCAGGGTCGTGCCCTTCCGCAGCGAGAGGAGCTCCAGCATCTGATATTCCTTGCCGGTGAGGTGCACTCTGGAGCCGTCCACTTCGACGGTCTTCGCATCGAGATTGACGGTGAGCTTGCCCGTCGTGATGACCGACTGGCTATGGCCCTTGGAGCGGCGAACGACGGCGGCGATGCGCGCGACCAGTTCATCCTTGTGGAAGGGCTTGGTCATATAATCGTCGGCGCCGAAGCCCAGCGCCTTGACCTTCGCTTCGACGATGGCGTTGCCCGAGAGAATAAGGACGGGCGTCTGCACTTTCGCCAGGCGCAGGCTCTTCAGGACTTCAAAGCCGCTCATGTCCGGCAGCTGAAGGTCCAGAACGATGATGTCGTAATCATAGAGCTTGCCGAGGTCGATGCCCTCTTCGCCCAGATCTGTCGTGTAGACGTTGAAGCCTTCGCTCCGCAGCATCAGCTCGATGCTGCGCGCCATGGCGCTATCGTCTTCGATCAAAAGAACGCGCATCTCAAAAACCCCTCTTTAGGCCCTGCCGTGGTTAACGGATGAGTGGAAAGGTAACCATAAATGGTTAACAACCACTTTAACCTCTTCCTGGAGTTCATCTCCCACCAAGACGGCCTAACCGATCTTCACAATCTGGGGTCATCCCCTTGATTCGATTTGTTAAGTTTACCGCGACTTAAATCCTTTCACGCAAGATGTCACGACGGGCCCGGAGATTTCACCGGGCGGCAAGGATTCGATGCGCGCGCTTTTGAAAGAAATCGAGGCCGTTCTGGTACTTACCCGCTTCGGGAAGGTCAGCCGGATCGAGGGCTTGCTGGTCGAGGTGACGGGTGCCGCGGGCGCCATCAGCCTGGGTGGGCAGGTCTACCTAAGTACCTCTACGGCCAAGAAAATTCCCTGCGAAGTCGTGGGCTTTCGCGATGGCCGCGCGCTGGTCATGCCACTGGGCGCGCTGGAAGGTGTCAGTCTGGGAGCCCGCGCCGATTTTTTCGACCGTCCGGCACAAATTTTCCCCTGCCGCGAATGGCTCGGCCGTGTGGTCGATGCCTTCGGCAAGCCGACGGACGACAAAGGACCGCTGGTTAAAGGCAATATCGGCTATCCGCTGCGCGCCTCGCCCCCTTCCGCCCACACCCGCGCGCGCGTCGGCGGAAAGCTGGATCTGGGCGTTCGCGCGCTTAACGCTTTCGCGACCTGCTGCAAGGGCCAGCGCATGGGCATCTTCGCGGGCTCCGGCGTCGGCAAATCGACTCTGCTCGCCATGCTGGCGCGCAACACCGATGCGGATGCGATCGTGATCGGCCTCGTCGGCGAACGCGGACGGGAGCTTAAGGAATTTATCGAAGACGATTTGGGTCCGGAAGGTCTGGCGCGCAGCGTCGTCGTCGCGGCGACCTCGGACGAGCCGGCGCTGGTTCGCCGCCAGGCCGCGTTCACCTCCATGGCCATTGCGGAACAACTTCGGGACCAGGGCTTGCATGTGCTGCTCCTGATGGACTCGGTGACCCGTTTCGCTATGGCACAACGTGAAGTCGGCCTCTCCGCCGGAGAGCCACCTGCCAGTAAAGGTTACACGCCGACGGTGTTCGCCGAACTCCCGCGATTGCTGGAGCGCGCCGGTCCTGGACCGATGGGAAACACCGGTTCCATCACGGGCCTGTTCACGGTTCTCGTCGAAGGCGACGATCACAACGAGCCGGTGGCCGACGCGGTGCGCGGCATTCTGGACGGCCACATCGTGCTGGAGCGTGCCATTGCGGAACGCGGGCGTTATCCCGCGATCAATGTCTTGAAATCGGTTTCGCGCGTCATGCCCTCCTGCAATACGCAGGACGAGCAGGCCATCGTGATGCGCGCCCGTGCGCCGCTGGCGACCTTCGAAGACATGGCGGAACTCGTGCGCCTCGGCGCCTACAAGGCCGGCACCAACGCCGAAGTGGACAACGCGATCAAACTTCAACCCGCACTCGAAGCCTTCCTGTCCCAGAAGAAGGATGAGTGCTCGACACTGGAAGATGGGTATGCGGCGCTCGACGCAATCGTCGGCGGCGGTTTGGGGAAAGGTAACGCGACATGAAACGCACCGATTCACTGATGCGCCTGAAGCGCTTTCGCGTCGACGATATGAAGCGCCGCTTGGGCACGCTCGACGGCATGAAGAGCGATCTGGAGCGCAAGCTCGCCGATCTGGAGGAAAGCGTCGCCCGTGAAAGGCAACGCGCCAATGACTCCGACATCGGTCGCCTTGCGTTCCCGTCCTTCCTGCGTTCCATCGACAGCCGCCGGGACAATCTGAAAGCCACGCTCAAGGAGATCGAGCGCGAGTGCGTGCAATGCCAGGATGAGCTCAACGCCGCGTTCCAGGATCTGAAGAGCCTGGAGCTTGCCGTGGACCAGCAGGTCAAGCGCGCCGCCGAAGTGGAAGCGCGTCGCAGCCAGTCGCGCCTCGACGAAATGGCCATCGTGCGCCATCTCCGCAAACACGCGATGCGCGGCGCCTGAATTTCCACGTCAAAATGCACAGCAGCAGGGACCGCGAGGTCCCTGTTTCGTTATGGGACGGTTCTCCGCTAGATTCGCGCATTGCTTCGCGGAGGCGCGTCCATGTCTTTTTCCGAACTGATCTCGCCATTGGTGGGCCGGCTGGTGCTGGCGTGGTTCTTCCTCACCTCGTCCTTCACTTACGGGGCACAATGGCACGCTACCATCATGTTGATGGCGCTGAAGAACCTGCCATTGCCGGCGCTGCTTCTGTTCGGCGCGATCCTGTTGATGATCGTCGGCGGGGTTTCGCTAATCTTTGGCTTTTACGCGCGGGCTGGCGCGTTGATGCTCTTTGCCTTCACGGTCTGCGCGTCGGTGCTGATGCACGACTACTGGAAGATCTCCGACGCCGCATCGCGCGCTGCGGATTACGACATCTTCGCGCGCAATATGGCGATTGCGGGCGGGCTGCTTCTGATTGTGGGCATGGGCTCGGGCCCGTTCTCGGTCGATAACCGCTTGGGCGGCAAACGCGACTAGGCGGGGTTACCAGCCACCGCCGCCGCCGCCACCACCGCCGCCGCCGGAGAACCCGCCGCCGCCGCTGCCGGAACTCGATCCCGGAGCGGTTGCGGCGGATGCGGCCGACGCCGCCAGCGATGCACCAAGTCCCGCCGCGACGCCTGCGCCGAAATTTCCGAAATTGCCGCCGGAGTACCAGAGCGGTGCGTAGTAGCCGCCGGACTGATTTGGCGTCATGCCAGCCGCCGCCGCTTCGGCCTCGAATTTCTTACTCCACTGGTTCTCGCAATCCAACGCGATGGCGTATGGCAGGAATTTCTCAAACACTTCGGGTGTCACCTGCGGCGGGTTCAAGACTTCGAGGCGATCCTTTTCCGCCGTGTTCAGAAACATGCGGAAACCCTCGATCTGGTCGAGCACCTTTGCCCCGGCTGCGGTCGGCGCTTTCAGCAGATGATAGAAGATGTAGGTGATCAGCCCTCCCAGGATGAGCGCCGCGCTCGATATCCACGACACCGTTTGGCCGAAAACGAACAGCGCGAACACCAGCGCGAGGACGAACGGTATGGCGAAGGCGCTGCTGATGAGAGCGCCCAAGATGTTGAGGATTTTGGAACCGGGGCCTGAGATCGCCTCGCTCCAGCTATCGGCCATGCGATGCAGGAGAAAGAACGTGCCGATCGACCAGCCACCAAGCCAGATCAACAGAAAGCCGGAGCCGCCGGAATCTTCGCTGAGCAAGGCCGAACCCAACGCCGTCAGCAGCAGGATCGCCACGCCGCCGATGAACCAGTGCAGATTGGTCACGAAGTAACCCGCTTCATATTCGTTCTTGAGCGAGGTTTTCAGCGCGCTGATCGCAGCGGCGATCTCGCTGTGATTGTCCTGTTTGAGTTCGATGGTGTCCTGATCGCCCAGGAGTTTCATGCCCACGGCGCGCTCGCCGGACGAAAGGCCAACTTCGCCGATGGTTTTGCCGGTGCGCACCAGCGTGTAGATCTCGTATTGCTGCGTGATCTTGAGAAAGCCCTTCACCGCCATGTTGATCAGCGTGGCCGCGAAAGCCTTGCGGTCGTAATGCATCTTCCAGACATAGCGCACGGCGGCCGGCGAGAAATCCTGCGGCGGCGCGAACAGTGGAACGATGGTGCCGCGGCGCGGATCGCGGCCGAACTCGAACCAGGTCGCCAGAAAATAGATGAACAATATGGCGAGGCCCATTACCGCGACGATATTGCCGGCGTTGTCGCGGATGAAATCGGCGCGCTTCTCCACCTCGGTCGGCGGCAGAACCGCGCCTTTTGAGAAGCCGATGGCGATTGTCAGGCCCTGTTGGGCCGGAAGCGGCTCGGTCGTTTCGACGCTGATGCTGTTGTTCGTGAGGTTCGTCACGCGGGCGTCGTGTCCGGTCGAGCCCGCGCTCCCTGTATAGAGCGCGCGCTGCAGAATCTGCGCGTTCGCAGGGAGATGTACCGTCGCTTCGGCGTGATCGATCTGGAATATCCAGAAATTTCCGGTCACGTTCCAATAAAGTTCGTCATAGTCCTTGTAGAAACCTATTTGCCGATCGGTGACATAGGTGATCGCGTAAGTGTGCGGCCCTTCGTAGAGCACCACATCCTTGTCGCCGATCCTTATGCGCTTTCCGGAATCGATGCTTTCCACGTCGAACGGCTCGTCATGCCCATCACGCGTGACCTGCAGCACATCGAAACGTACCTTCCGGGTGGTGCCGTCGGAATTGGTGTAGGTGGTGGGGAAGTCGCGGAATATGCCGTGAAGAATGCGGTCGCCGGCAGCAATCACAGAAATGGTCTCGGTGACGGTGAGCACACCGTTGCGCGCAACGGTGATGTCGCTCTTGTAATCGGTGATGCGCTCGTCGGATTGCGCCGATGCCGGCACGATCAGGAGAAGAAAGAACGCCGCGACAAGAGCCGCCAGTGTCCTCATGTGGCGAACGATACCTTGGGCACGTCGCGGTCGACGGCATTGTCGATCTGGAAGAAGGGCTGCGCGGTGAAGCCACCAAAACCGGCGATCAGGCTGGATGGAAATTGCTGAATCGCCACGTTGTAGTCGCGAACGGTGCCGTTGTAGTAGCGGCGCGCCAGCTGGATCTGGTCTTCGATGTTGCTCAGATCGCCCTGCAGCTGCTGGAAATTGGCGCTGGCCTTCAAGTCCGGATAGGCCTCGGCAACGGCCATCACCTTGCCGATGGCGGCGGTGATCGCGGCCTCGGTCTGCGCGCGCTGGGCGATGTCCTGTGTGCCTGTCTGCGAACGCAGCTTGGTCAGTTCGTCGAAGGTGCCCCGCTCATGGGAGGCGTAACCTTTCACTGTCTCGACAAGGTTCGGAATGAGATCGGCGCGGCGCTTGAGTTGCACGTCGATGCCGCTCCACCCCTCCTGCACGACATTTTTGCGGCGAACGAGGCCATTATAGACGGAGACTGCCCATAAGGCGGCCACCACGACGACGGCTAAGACAATCAAGGCGGTCATGCGCGGAACCTAGAGGTTCCGCGCATCCCCTTCAACCGGAAGGTCCAAAACTACTGTGATCGCCTTGACGGCCGATCAGCCCAGAACCAGGCTGCGGACGGTGCTGACGATCGCGATCACCACGCCGAACAGGATGGCATAGGACAGCAGAACCAGCCCATGCATCGCCTCGAAGGCTTTCCAGTCCGCGGTCAGCAACGCGCCTGCATCAGCGTGCTGCAGCGCCACGGCGCGGATGAAATTCAAGACCGCAAAGGCGATGAGCGCGATGAGGGCGCTCGTCACGACCCCGCTCAAGTCCATCATCATGAAGCCCGCGCCGATGGCAGCGACCGCCATCAGAACAAGCGTGATGGGATCGGCCGAATGAACAATGTTGAGAATGGTCTGCCAGATGTCTGTAAGCGCGAACATGGGTCCCCCTTGAACTCCCAAAACACACGAAAGCGCGCGCCTTTACCCAAGGCGTGATGCACCTCTGTCCCGCGATGATACATGAAGACGCGCGAAACGGGAACTTAATGCGCGCAACCGGCGGTAGGTGCCGGCGCGCGGAAGTTCTGAAGAAGTGTGGTTAACGAATGCTCGCGCGCAATTCTGGCGCGGGTTTTTGCGGATTGCGGTCATGAAGAGCGCGAGCGACCGCTTCGATTGCGCGCGAGGCCGGCGCCTGAGGATAGAGTGTCAGCAGATGACACTGACGGCGAACCGCATCGTTCGCCTTGGGGTCGCGGGGGACGCCGCCCAGATAATCCAGTT
>DASXHQ010000096.1:0-1556 GCA_036488415.1 Rhizomicrobium sp. | reverse complement strand
GCTTGCCTGGATTGCCCGTCAATAGCCTTAGACGGGTGGGCTTTGGACGACGGCCGCGCATCTCAGGCGTCCCCCGCAGAAAATGAAGCGTCGCTCGCTGGCTTTTTGAAAGCCGACAGATTGCTCTGCTGTATGCGCTTGGGTCGCTAACGGGGGCAAAGCGGACATCGGCTCGACCGATCAAAATCGACGCGAATGACCCAACTTGGACATCGGCCGGCTCGAAATCTTGCAGCGCAGCAGTACCGAGGTGTGCTATCCTTTCGTTCAAGCACGAGAGGTACCGTGCAGTGAAGCGGCGCGAGTTCATCGCGGGTCTCGGCGGTGCGGCGGCGTCAGTTGTTTGGCCGCTGCCACTCGGCGTTACAGCCCGACAGACTACTGCGCGAATACCGCGCATCGGCTATCTAACCTTGAGTCCGATTTCGGACAAACCGTCTCCCGAACGCGCGGCATTCCTACAGGGCTTGCGCGAACTCGGCTACATCGAGGGTGAAACCATCACAATCGAATATAGCTCGGCCCAATCATATCCCGAACTGCTGCCTGATGCGGCGGAGGCGCTGGTCGAGAAAGGAGTCGATCTGATCGCGGCTACTGGCGTGGTCCCCGCATTGGCCGCCAAGCAAGCGACTCAAACCAATCCCTGTGGTTTTCACATATGTCTCGGACCCGGTGGGGAACGGACTGGTCGCCAGCATCGCCAGACCCGGGGGCAACGCAACCGGGATCTCGGCCATGCAACCCGAACTCGCCGGCAAGAAGGTAGAACTCCTGAAGGAAGTGCTACAAACCCTGTCGCGCGTCGCTGCACTTTGGACTTCGGCTCACCCGGCGCACATGCGCGAGCTGGAAGAGGCTCAGGCTGCCGCACGTCGCCTGGGAATCTTGCTCGAGCCCTATGATGTGACTCGGCTCACGAACCTCGAACGCGCCTTCGCGGAAATCAAATCCGACCGGCCGCACGCTATACTGACCTTTTTCGATTATAGAACCCTGGCTTACCGCAGCATGATCGCAGAGTTCGCCGTAAGTCAGCGGCTGCCGACGATCTTTTCATCCCGGTTATTCGTGGACGCGGGTGGTTTAATGTCCTACGGGCCGGACGCGCAAGAAAGCTTCCGTAGTGTGGCGCGCTACGTGGACAGAGTCCTCAGGGGAGCAAAACCGAGCGAGCTTCCAGTAGAGCAGCCGACGCGCTTCGAACTTGTGGTGAACTTCAAGATAGCGACGATTCTCGGAATTGAGATCCCGCCCTCCGTCCGTCTGCGAATCGACCATGTGATCGAATGATTCAGCAGGGTATCTGCGGGCCGTAGCGGAGCCAAATGTTCGCTCATGGCACACTTGAAGACCTCCGGGAACGTCTGCTTTCTCGCCGCTATTGGGCGACAAGCGGACATGCGGCGTATAGGCCAAAAACGACGTGATTGACCCATCTGCGACATTGGCTGAGCTAGCAGCCCCTATCAAAGCACTCGTTTGAGCCCTAAGCTTCCGCCTCCTGCGCCAGGGAGCGGACATGCGGCGGCGGGAATTTCTCGGTGCATTAGAGC
>DASXHQ010000015.1:0-2218 GCA_036488415.1 Rhizomicrobium sp. | reverse complement strand
GGTCCGCCCCCGGAACAGAAATGAAGCCCCGCGTCCGCGGGACTTCCCTTCCCTCTCAATCGATCTTGAAGAGCGTCGGCTCGTCGTGCAGAAGCCGCGCGCCCTTGCGCGTTAGTCCGTAGATCGCCGGACGCGATCCTTCGTTCAGCAGCCGGCGCGCGACCTGGGCGACCGGCCGCTCGACATATGCGACTGAGCTTGGCTTTAGCCATTCACGCTGCGTGAGCAAGTGCATTTTCCATGCGCTGCCAGATATGGCGCGGAATTTCTATGCTGTCTCGGCTTGGCCGAGACATGAAAGAAATCTGGTGATGCCAGATTTCGCGACGTACAGCCGCGATTGCATCGCTGAATGTCAGGACCGCTTTTGGATACCATGCGGCGGTTCTCGGTTTGAGTTTTTGTGATTTGGAAAGATCGTGAGCCCACAATGTGACGATCGAGAATAAGGCGAACAAGGCTGGTGTGGTGCGAAGGATCGCTTTGTCTGACCACTGGCGTTGAGTTTCTACGCCGAGGTGAGCGCGAACTTCCGCAAATGTTACTTCGACCTGCCAACGACTGACGAACCAAGTTAGAATATCGCAGGGGCGAGCGTTGAGGTCAGTGGCGAGGAAGGCCTGCGGCTCGAGTTCGCTCTTGGGATCGCGGACGAGAAGCCAACGGATCGGCACTGGCGCCACGCCGCCGTGATACCAAATGGCGGTGCCGCTGGCGATCTCGACAAGGCGGTTGGTTCGACCATACCAGAGACTGACGCGGTAGCGCTTCCAGGAGACTTTGCGATCCTTGAGGACGGCGGACAGTTTTTTCAGGGGCTTACCCTTGATCGGCCGCCGGCCGCGGCCTTTACGGTTTGGCAGCGGAAAGCCGAATAAGTTGGCATCGAGGCGCAAGCGGGTGACGACACAGACATGCTTGCGGACCGCGGCGAGGAATTCGAGGGCTGCAAATGCGCTGTCGGCGACCAGGACAATATAGCGATCGGGGAGCCAGCGGTGGATTTGCAGTGCGGCCTGGCGCGCCCAATCGAGTAGCGTCTTGTGTTCGCGTGGCTTGCCTTCATAGAAGCGTTTGGAGGGGGCAAGCAGCGTGAGGAAAGGCAGCGCCATGATGCGGTCGGCCCACGGCACGCGCACCAGCAACATGGCAGAAAGCCAGCGCAAACCGCTAGCTTTGACGAAGTGTCCTTTGGAAGAGCGTACCGGATCGCGATAGATGCCGCGGGCTTTGATCTTGGCTCCCCAGCGCCGTTCGATGGTGTCATCGAACCCGATCACGACCGGGGCGCCGGACGGCACCAAAGCCTTTATCAGCAGCATCAGCAGCTTACGCGCCGCGGCCCGGGACGACCACTCTGCCCGATTAAGGATACGGTGGAAGGTACAGAAGTCGGGATCGCATTCGCGTCCCAGGATGCGCAGCGCCGACGTGACGGTTCGCCGACCTGGCGCCAAGATGACGCCTGCGAGCAGCACCAGAACGTTTGTCCACGTTCGACGTGTGAACAGTTCAGCGAACCCCACGAGCCGAGACAAAAATCTTTCCGGCAGCGCAGACCCAGACGAGTTGGGGAGAAGATGAGAGTGTTGCATCTCATCGGTAGAATCGGCGCGCTGAATCGCGACAATCTTACTCCGGTGCGACAAATCGAATCGGCTTGTTCACCGAGGCCTCGCCTGTGCGGGACACCAGCGGCATATTGAGCATGCTATGACCAAACCCGACCCGGCGCTTGCCGAAATCGCTGCTCAGTTCACGCGTTACGACGTCGAATGGAGCCGCGGCGCATATGTGATTATCGACCGCCGCACCGCGAACCCATTCGCACGGCTGCGGCCCATCCCGGACACTGATCGCTTCGAGCTTTTCTACTGGTCAAACGCCAAAGGGCGCTGGACTACATTTGGAAATCTCGGCCGTATGAAACTCATGCTCGAGAGCGCTCATGAGATCGTTGAGAACGATCCGATGTTCCGCATCCCCCGCGCCTCATGAGCGTGTTTAAAATTGGCCAAAGCCAAGCTGAGGGCATCGAGCAACTCGTCTGCGAACGAAGGAAAATGGCATTGAAGATAATTCGAAATGCTACGATCTTGCTCCAGCTCGACAAGGGCGCGCAACTCCTGAAGGTTGAGGGAAATCGGACGGCTCCGCCGTGCGATTTATCCGTGTTCCTTTAGGCGGAATGAGTGGGCGGCGCTGCCGCTCTGGTTTC
>DASXHQ010000012.1:0-10363 GCA_036488415.1 Rhizomicrobium sp. | reverse complement strand
TCGAGAATTTCGTCGGTCCGCTTTACGAGATCGGCGAGAAGCTCGACCGGCGTTACGCTTTCATCGTCGATGAGCGGCATGTGAATCTGCACGGCGTCATCCACGGCGGCATGCTGATGACCCTGGCCGACATGACCATGGGACAGGCCGCGTGGGATGCCTGCGATCACGCCGACGTCGTGACCCTCAATGTCCAGAGCCAGTTCATCCGCGGCGCGCGGCTGGGCGAGATCGTGGAGGTGCAGCCCCAGCTGACCCGCCGGACCCGCTCCATCATCTTCTTGCGCGGCGATTTCAGCGTGGAGGAGGAAATCATCTTTTCCTGCGCCAGCCTGTGGAAAATCATTGGCCAGGACTAACGGGAAGCTCCTGAAGTAACATCTCATTTACCATACAGGCTTACGCTGCAAGCGGGGATAAAGGCTTTCTCGCCATGCGCGACGCACGCCCGGCGGAATTGGTGCTGGGCTCGGTTCAACTGGGCCTTGCCTATGGCGCGGCCAATCGCACCGGCATGCCATCCCACGGCGCCGCGCTGAAGCTTGTCCACCGCGCGGCCGATGCAGGCATCACAAAATTCGACACCGCCCGCTCCTATGGCGAGAGCGAGAACCGTCTTGGCGAAGCATTGGAAGCGCGTCGCGGTATTCGCACCGTCACCAAGCTGTCACCGTTGAGCGAGCTCGCGCCGGATGCCGTGCGCGACGATGTGCGCGAAGCCGTGGACCGCAGTATCTGGGCGTCACTGCTGGCCTTGCGCCGCGCACGGCTGGATTGCCTACTGTTGCATCGCGCCGCACATATGTTTGCCTTCAAGGGCTGGGTGTGGGAGCGCCTGCTAGAACACCTCGAAGACGGAACGGTGTTGTCGCTAGGGGTTTCGGTGCAAACGCCGGAAGAAACCTTGTCGGCGCTGAACTGTCTGGACGTCACGCACATCCAGCTGCCGTTCAACCTGCTCGACTGGCGCTGGCTGCAAAGCGGCGTGGTTGCGCGCATCCGCAGTCGTGCCCATCTCACCGTTCATGCGCGCAGCGTGTTCCTGCAAGGGCTGCTCGCCGCTGACAGCGCATCGGTTTGGCCGGAGATCGGCGGCGTCAATGCGCCCGATCTCATCGATTTCCTTTCCGAGCTGGCGCGTCAGTTCGAACGCGCGAGCACGGCCGATCTCTGCCTCGCTTATGCGCGCGGGCAGGATTGGATCGATGGCGTCGTCGTCGGCATGGAAACCGAAGAGCAGCTGGAAATGAACCTGCGCCTATCCGCCCGGCCGCCGCTTTCGGTGGAAGATTGCGCCGAGATCGAACGCCGCGTGCCGCACGTTCCCGCGCAGCTTTTGAATCCGGCGGAATGGCCGAAATGACATCTGCGGCGAAGCTGTTCGATCTTCACGGCCGTATTGCCTTTGTCTCAGGCGCGGCGGGACATCTCGGTAAGCCGATGGCGCGCTCATTGTGCGAGGCCGGCGCGCATGTGATCCTCAACGGCCGCAGCGATGCGAAGTTGAAAGATTTTGAGAACGAATTGAAAGAGCAGGGCCATTCCGTCGAACGCGCCGCGTTCGATGTTTCCGATTTCGCCAGCGCCCGTGCATTCATGGCCGCACGCCCACGCCTCGACATTCTTGTCAACAACGCGATCGCCATGACGCCGGGCCCATTTGCATCGCTGACGCCGGAAGCGTTTGACCAGACCTATCGCTCGTCCGTCACCGCCGCGTTCGAACTGATACGCGCAGCACTGCCCGCCCTGCGCGTTGCCGTTGCCGCAACGGGCGACGCCAGCATCATCAACATTGCCTCCATGTACGGGAACGTGGCGCCGGACTCGCGCATCTATTCCAAACCGGAACAATCCAGCCCGCTTCACTATGGTCCTGCCAAAGCCGCTCTGCTTCAGCTTACCCGCCACCTCGCCGCCGAGCTTGGGTCAGAGAAGATTCGCGTGAACGCCCTGGTGCCTGGTCCTTTCCCGCAAGGCTCGGTCGCCGCGAACGATCCCGCCTTCGCCGCCCGTCTTGCCGCCAGGACCATGCTGGGCCGCACCGGCGCGGCATCGGAAATCGCGGGCCCGCTACTTTTTCTGGCCAGCCCCGCCTCCAGCTATGTCACCGGTTCTGCGCTCGCCGTCGATGGCGGTTGGACCGCCTGGTGAGGTAGAAGGATGGCGGGTGTTGTGAACATGGCTTTCATTTCTTCCTTCAAGGTCGGCCGCGAGACCGTCTATCCGGAATCCCTGCGCGAACGGCTGCGCGGGTTTGCGCTGCTGGCGGATGTCGGCGATACAGCGCTGCGCCGTCTGCTTTCGGAGGCCAACTGGTTCGGCCTGCCCGGCGGAATGCTCCTGCGGCGCGACGGCGAGAACGACCGCGCGCTGTTTCTCGTCGTCACAGGATCGCTCGGCGTCTTCGTGGACGATGAGAAGGGCGGAAAGCGCCTTGTCGCGCACATCCCCGCCGGCGAAACCGTCGGTGAGATGTCGCTGATTTCCGGCGAGGACTCTCATTCCGCGCAGCTTGTGGCGTTACGAGATACCGAGCTTCTGCGCATCAGCCCTGAGGGCTTTGAATCGCTCATCACGCGCCATCCGCTGGTGATGATGAATCTGATGCGCGTGCTGGTGAAGCGCTTGCAGGAAACCACGCAACGCCCCGCCGATCCCGCGCGTCCCAAAGCTTTCGCGCTTATCCCGCTGCAGGAAGGGCTGGGGGACGAGCCGATCGCGCGGCGCGTCGCCAGCGTGCTGGTGCAGATGGGATCGAAGGCGGCGGTGCTGGACGCCAATTCCGCAGAGCAATCCGCCGAATGGTTCAATGCGTTCGAAGCGGCGCATGACATCGTGTTCTATCGCGGCGACGCGCCAGACAGCGCGTGGACGCAGCTCTGCCTCCGACAGGCGGACCGTATTCTGCTACTCGCGGATTCCAGCAAGCCATTGCCCCTGCGTCCGCTCGATCTGCCGGCTTTCAAGGAGCGCGCGACGGGATTGCCGGAGTTGCTGCTGCTGCATCGTTCCGGCAACGCGAATGAATTGCCGGAACATTTCGCGTTGCGCAGCGGATTGTTCGAGTCCCATCATCACATCCGCGCCCACAACATGGACGACATCCGCCGGCTGGCGCGTTTCATTTCTGGCCGCGCCATTGGATTGGTGCTTGCGGGCGGCGGCGCGCGCGGCTTTGCGCATATCGGCGTCATCAAAGCGCTGATGGAAGCCGGCGTGCCATTCGACAATCTGGGGGGCACCAGCATGGGCGGCATTATCGCGGCGGGTCTCGCACTGGAATGGAATCTGGACGAGCTGATGGCTCGCATGCGCGAGGTGTTCGTCACCTCCAATCCGCTGTCGGATTACACCATCCCGCTAATCGCGTTGGTGCGCGGCAAGAAGGTGTCCGAACTGTTGCGCGAAAATTTCGGCGATGTCCGCATCGAGGAAATGCCCAAGCCATTCTTCTGCGTCTCCTCCGATCTCACCTCCGGCCGCATCCATGTGCATCGCGCGGGACCGTTGTGGCGTGCATTGCGCGCCAGCGTGGCGCTGCCGGGAATTTTGCCGCCGGTCACCCATCACGGCCACCTGCTGGTCGATGGCGGCGTGATGAACAACTTGCCGGTGGACGTGATGGCGCAGCGCCAGTCGGGACCAATCATCGCTTCCGACGTGACCGGCGAACTCGACATCCGCGTGACGGACGAACGCTATGGCGAGCGGCCATGGTGGTGGCTGGTGTGGCAGCGCATGCGTGGCACGCCATCGATCCTTTCCATCTTGATGCGCTCCGGCACTGTTGGTTCGGAAGCGCAGCGCCGCCTGGTGCGCGACAAGGCCGATTACATGTTCGAGCCGCCGCTGCCGGACATCGGCCTGCGCGACTGGAAGAAATTCGATCAGGCCGTGGCCGAAGGCTACGAGCATGCGCAAATGATGATCGAGAAGAACGGTGTGCCGCTCACCGATGTGTGGGCGGAAGGGCCGGCCGTCATGCTTCCGCACCGCGAAGTGGCCGCGCAATAGCAAATATCGGGTTTGCGTTCTTCGCAGTACCGCTACAACCGCGCGCATGCGAAATTGGCTGCGAACATGATCAATTTCTTTCCGCTCGATAATCCTGTCTGGTCGTCGCTCGCGACGGGGCACAACGCCATGGCGCGCATACACGGCGCGGCCGCGCGCTATCCGGGCGATGTGTCACCGCTATCGGCCATTCGCGCGCCATCGCCGCAAGCCTTTGCCGATCTGCGCGCGATGACGAAGCCGGGCGAGATCGTGGGATTGGTGATGGCGTTCCCGGTTTCTATTCCCGCCGATTGGGAGGTGATGCTCAGCCGCTTCATCGATCAGATGGTATGCGACGACTTCCATCCCGCCGCTGACATCGTGCCGTTGTCTCTTTCCGACAAAGATGTGCCGGAGATGATCGCGCTGACAAAGCTCACGCAGCCAGGACCGTTCGAGCACGGCACCATCGGCATGGGAAAATATCTGGGCGTGCGCAGCCCGGACGGCGCGCTAATGGCGATGGCAGGACAGCGCATGTCGCTCACGAACTTTCGCGAGATCAGCGCGGTCTGCACCGATCCCGCGCATCAGGGCAAAGGTTATGCAGGCAAGCTGATGACCGTCCTCGTCCGCGAGATCATCGCCGACGGAAAGATGCCGTTTTTGCATGTGAAAACGGAAAACGCCTCCGCCAAGCACCTCTACGCCAAGCTCGGCTTCCGCGTGCGAAAGCCGATGCACTTCAACGTGATTAGGCCGCGCTAGACTGCACCAAGTCCTTTGCGCAGCGGCAGCAGGTCGTCGAATTTCGGCGCCCGCTTTTCGGACTTCGCCACGAAGCTTTCGCGCATGTCGACTTCGGGATTGTACATACCGGCTTGCCAGGTCGCGATATAGTCGAGGCCGTCGGCAGTCGAATGGTCGCGCGCGTAGTTGATCATCACCTTCGACCCATACACCGCCAACGGCGATTTCTCCGCGATTTCCTTCGCCAACGCCATCACATGCGTCAGCATCTCGGCTTGCGTCGCGAACACGTCGTTCACAAGGCCGAACTGCATCGCCTTCTTCGCGGGCAGGCGGCGGCCGGCATAAGCCAGCTCCTTCACCATGCCTTCGGGCATCAGCTTGCACAGGCGCGGGAATGTGCCGACATCCGCGGTCATGCCGATATTGATTTCCTGGATGACGAAGAACGCGTCTTCCGTCGCGTAGCGGCAATCGCAGGCGCTCGCGAAATCCACCGCGCCGCCGACGCAGCCGCCCTGGATCGCCATCAATACCGGCATGCGTGCGCGTTCCAAGCAATTGAACGTCTCCTGAATCTCCAGAACCGAGAGGCGCAAGTTCGCGCGCACACGGCCGCGCTCGTCCTTTGACACCGCGGCAGAGGTGCCCGCGCTGTTGCCGCTGGTGAACACCGAAAGATCCATGCCGCCAGAGAAATGCTTGCCCGTGGACGAGATCACGATCACCCGCGCCTTCGCGCCCGCATTGATGTCGTTCACGATCTCCGGAAGCTCGCGCCAGAATTCCGGCACCATTGTGTTCAGCTCGTCGCCGCGCTTGAGCTGGATGTGGGCGATGCCGTCCGCGATCTCGACGTTGAAGCAGCGATAGGCCATGGCGTTCCTCCGTTTTCCGTGGCGCATTCTTATCATGCGGACACGCTTGCGGGGAACGGTCTTCAAGGCTCTACTCCCGCAGCGGAAACATCGAGGAAGCGGGAAATGCCCATCAATTACGACGAGCTGATGCAGGCCACATCCACCGGCAATGAAGCCAGCTATGGCGACCGGGACACGATGCTTTATGCGCTGGGCATCGGCTTCATGCGCGACCCCATGAACACCAACGAGCTTCCTTTCGTCTATGAGAACGGCCTGAAGACGGTGCCGACGATGGCGTCGATCATCGGCTGGGGCACCGGCAACATCATGGCGCGATCCGGGATCAGCTATCTGATGGTCGTGGATGGCGAGCGGCGCATCACGCTGCACAAGCAGCTTCCCATTTCCGCCAAGGTGGTGATCGACCAGCGCGTGCTGGGCGTGTTCGACAAAGGAAAGGATAAAGGCGCGGTGCTCGTCACCGAGAGCGTGGCACGCGACAAAGTATCGGGTGAAAAGCTCTACACGATGACGGGCTCGACCTTCGCGCGCGGCGATGGCGGCTTTGGCGGTCCAAAGGATGGCGCACCTGAGCCGCATGTGCTGCCGACGCGCGCGGCCGATGTCGTTCATGAAGCCGACACACGCCCCGATCAGGCATTTCTGTACGCGATGTCGGGCGACCGCAATCCGCTGCACCGTGATCCCAACGTGGCCAAGATGGCGGGCTTCCCACGGCCCATCCTCCACGGGCTTTGCACCTATGGCACGGCTTGCCGTTCGGTAATCTCTACGGTGTGCAAATACGATCCCACGAAAATCACGGGCTTCGACGTGCGCTTCTCCGCGCCTGTGTTTCCTGGCGAGACCATAGTGACGGAGATGTGGGTGGACGGAAACGTCGTCTCTTACCGCTCCAAGGTGAAGGAACGCGATCTCGTCGTTCTCAACAACGGCAAATGCACGCTTGCAAGCTGACAATCCGCTCGACGTCGCCGAAGACCTGATCGCCCAAGGCCGCGCCAAGGAAGCGGCGACACTGCTCTTCGATTTGATCGAAGAAGGGCGGGGCGGCCTGCTCGCGCGTTTCACGCTAGCGCGCGCGCTGCTGGCGGCGAACGATGCGGGTGAAGCCGTGCGTGTGGCGCGCGAAACGGCACTGCTCAATCCTTCGGTCGCTATGGCCGCCGTCTCGCTGGGCGAGGCGTTGTGGGTCGCGGGAGCACTGCCCACCGCCATCGGGGAATTCCAGCGTGCGCTGCGTCTCGATCCATCGCTGGATGAAGCGCGCTTCGGTCTGGGCCGTGCATGGCTTGACGCGGGCGAACCGGAGAAAGCTCTAGAAGCGTTCGAGGAGGTCGAAAGCGCGAGCGACGAATTGAAGAGTGCAGTCGGTCAAGCGGAAGCCGCGAAGGATCAGCCCCGATCCGATGCGCGCTATGTGCGCCATCTCTTCGATCAGTTCTCGACCGATTATGATAGCCGGATGCGCGGCCAGCTTGGCTATCGCGCGCCGGAAATCTTGCGCGAGATGGCATCGATGGTTCTTCTACAACAGAGCAGGCTGTCCATTCTCGATCTTGGCTGCGGCACGGGCCTCGCGGGCGTCGTGTTCAAGCCGATGGCCGCGCGTCTCGATGGCGTCGACCTCAGTCCCGCGATGATCGAGAAGGCCAGGGCGTTGGGCATTTATCACGCGCTCGCCGTCGCCGACATCGAATCCGGCCTGGGGACATTCAATCGCCAATACGATCTCATCCTTGCTGCTGACACTGTCGTCTATCTTGGGGATCTGGGAAGACTTTTCGCTGGCATCACGAACTGTCTGGCCGACGACGGCATGTTTCTGTTCACCGTTGAGAAGAAAGACGGCGGCGGTTTCGAGCGCGGTCCCAAGCGCCGCTGGCGCCATTCCGAATCCTATCTGCGCGAAGCCGCAACACATGCGCACTTAAACATATCCGGTTTGATCGCATGTTCGCCGCGCATGGAAGCTGGCGTTCCGGTGGACGGTCTCGCCGTCGCGCTTTCGCGCTAATTTGCGCTCGAAATGTTGGGGGCGCTTCCATGACTCTCAGGCTTGGCATTCTCATCTTCGATGACGCCGAGGAACTCGATTTCGTCGGCCCGTGGGAAGTCTTTACCGTCGCCAATGAAGTCGCCGAGCATGAGAAGATGGAAAAGCCGTTCGAGGCGATGATGATCGCGGAGAAACCCGATCCGGTGCGCTGCCGAAAGGGCATGCGTGTCATTCCGCATGCCACGACCGCCGATTGCGGCAAGCTCGATATTCTTCTCGTTCCCGGCGGGCAGGGCACGCGCCGTGAGGTGAACAATCGGGCGCTACTCGACTGGATCGCGAAAGTCGCGCCGGACTGCGCTTGGGTAACCAGCGTGTGTACCGGCGCGCTTCTTTTGGCGGCGGCCGGGCCGGCCAAGGGCAAGAAGGTCACCACGCATTGGGGCTTTATCGAACAGCTCCGTGCGCGGGGCGAAGTGGCGAAGGTGCTGGAACAGGTCCGATATGTCCGCGACGGTAATGTTGTAACCGCCGCCGGTGTCTCCGCGGGGATCGACATGGCGCTGTGGCTCGTGGGCCAGATTCATTCGCCCGTCTTCGCGCGAAAGGTTCAACGGGTCATGGAATATGACCCCGCGCCGCCTTACGCCGCGGCGGTTTAACCGCGCCACGCTTCCCGCCTTTATTCCGCCTTGGCAGTTGTGCTTGTATCCTCGCGGCGAGGGTAAACCCATCAGGGGAGTGACGGAATGATTGGCAAATTTGGTTTGGCGGTTGCGGCGGTTCTGCTTTCAGCCGCGCCGGCTTTGGCGGATTCGTCTGCTTGCGGCAGTGCGCCTATAGCGCCGGCGGCGATCGACGGCAGCAAGGCGACGGAAGCGCAGATGAAGGACGCCCATGACGACGTGGTGAACTTCATCAAGGCATCGGACGACTATCAAGCCTGCATGTTCAACGATTTAGACCAGCAGAAAACGGCGGCCGCAAAGGCGAAAAATCCCAAGCCGCTGGATCAGGGAATCATCGATGCGGTGAACGCGAAGGTGGCTTCCAACCAGAAGACGAAGGAAAAAGTCGGCGCGGAATATAACGCCGCGGTTCACGCCTATAAGGGCGCGCACCCTAAGGGCTGAGTCGTTCTGAGAATTTGATGCCGCCGTGCAGAACGCGCGGCGGCATTTTTCTTGGGCTGGGCAAGAATCGCGTATCGTGCCGAGCGATGAGCCTCGTCGAGCAGCACCGCGAAAGCCGCCGCAGCCGCGCCCATGCGGCGACGCGCGCGGCGATTCTGGGCGCCGCACGCAAGGTTGCCGCGCGGGATGGCGCGCGCAATCTTTCACTCCGCGCCGTCGCCGCCGAGGCGGGCTACGCCCCCGCTGCGCTCTATGGCTATTTCGCAGGCAAGGACGAGTTATTGCTGGCGCTCGCCGCGGACGATCTTTCTGGCCTCAGCCGTGCGATGCGCGATGAGGTGCAGATTCATGGCGACGGGAAACTGGCCGCGGTCGCCGCGGTGGCCCTCGATCTGCTGGAGAACACCGAAACTTTTGCAGCGGTTTCATCCGCGCTTCCTGCGCAGGCTGGATCGAGCGACGCGGAGCGTCTCTTCAATGGGCGACTCATTGCGGCGCTCACCGCATTGTCAGAAGCGATGGGCGGCGGCAGAAGCCGCGAGGCACAGGCCGATGTCGTTCTGATCGCGGCCGCACTCGCTGGGTTGGCGCTTCTTAGCCGTTCGGGGCGTCTCGCCGCGCTCGGATTTTCAAACGCAGAATTGCTGACCCGACTGGACCGCCGCTTCGCTCCGCCCTCGTAGCCTCAGCGTGGCGCGCGATGCGCCATGCGCGCGATCTCTTTTTGCACCGCGTCCAGATATTCCATCGGCAGGAAATGCGTCGCCTTCTCGATGAACACGCGCCGCGTCTGGCGGTGGTTCTTCACGAAGCGGAGCGCTTCACTCTCAGGACAGGTGCTGTGTTGCCCGGCGTGAATGAGCGTGACAGGGCATTTCAATCCGCGCACGGCCTGCGTGACGCCGCGTGGCGACAGGCGAAAGGTCTGGCTTTCCCACGCCGGTGCGCAAGCCAGCCGCACCTGTCCGTCCTCCGTCGGCAGCAAGCCGCCTTTCAGATAATCATGCACCATCTGGTCCGGCCAGGTCTTGAACGCACCGCGTCCGCGATAACCGCGCTCCACGAACTCAAGGGACTCAAATGTATCGCGGCGCTTGGCGGCGCGCTCTGCAAGATTGGGATCGCCGCGCTTGGCCATGCGCCAGCGCGCCAGCAGCCAATGGAATTGCGATCCCGGCATGAACACCGGCTCGATCAGCACCAATCCGCGCACGAGGTCTGGCCGCAACAGTGCCGCCATCAGGCTTACCGTCGCGCCCATCGAATGGCCGGCGAGAATCATCGGCCGTCCATCAAGACCGTCGAGAAAGCGCACCAGATCGTCGCGATAGATGAGCCAGTCCTTCGCCAGATTCTCTTCCACCGGCAGCGAGGTGAAGCCATGACCGCGCTGGTCAATGGCATAGATGTGAAAGCGGTCGGACAACGGCTGCAGCAGCATCCGGTATGTCTCGGCATTGAAGCCGGTGGCATGGCTGAACAGCAGCGACGGGCCCGGACTCGCCCATTCCAGATAAGAGACGTCGCCATCCCACAGCTTCATCGTCTCGCGCTGGGGCTGGTTCATCGGTGCTTTCGCTGACGCAACGGAAGGGCTG
>DASXHQ010000159.1:0-6886 GCA_036488415.1 Rhizomicrobium sp. | reverse complement strand
GAATGGGCATTACGTCGTGGCGGTGAAGCTGTGGGCGTCGATGTCGCTCGGCACTGTGACGGCGACCTTGGACAATCTGCAAACCGGCGCACCGGGCGTGAAAAGCTGATGGTGGCACGCGCGATCATCGATCACACTGGCATCGGCGTTTCTGACGTCGTAAAGCTCGGCGTGTTCTATGACGCGATCCTCGGCGCGCTAGGTCTCAAGCGTGTGGTTGAGATGCCGGACAATGGCGGCATCGCCTATGGCATGGATTTTCCATCTTTTTGGATCGACAAGTTTCATCGGCACGACGCGAAACAGCATACCGCCTTCGCCGCACAGAGCCGCGCCGAAGTGGACGCTTTTCACGCGGCAGGCCTGAGAGCTGGCGGCAAGGACAATGGTGCGCCAGGTTCGCGTCCTACCGAAAAAGGCTATCCACCCGGCTACTACGCCGCGTTCATCATCGATCCTGACGGCAACAACATGGAAGCTGTCTTCCGCGAGCCGCAGTAACGCTCACTCCGCCGCGTGATCCATGTGGCGCGCACGGATGAGTTTCAGCACATCGCGCGCGGCTTCGGGGATATTTGTGCCGGGGCCGAAGATCGCCGCGACTCCAGCCTTGTGCAGGAAGTCGTAGTCCTGCGCCGGGATCACGCCCCCGACGACGACGAGAATGTCATCCGCTTTCTGCTTCTTCAGCGCATCGATCAGCATCGGCACGAGCGTCTTGTGCCCTGCCGCCTGGCTGGAAATGCCGATGACATGGACGTCGGCTTCCACGGCATCTTTCGCCACTTCTTCGGGCGTCTGGAATAACGGACCGATATCGACGTCGAAGCCGAGATCGGCGAAGGCCGTCGCGATCACCTTCGCACCACGGTCGTGGCCGTCTTGCCCCATCTTGGCGACGAGCATGCGCGGGCGGCGGCCTTCTTCTCTTGCAAATGTTTCGATGTCGCCACGGATAGCCGCGAATTCGTTGTCGCCTTCATAAGCGCCACCATAGACGCCGGAGATAGAGCGGATTTCCGCGCGATGCCGGCCGAAGACTCTTTCCATCGCGTCTGAAATTTCACCGACCGTCGCACGGGCGCGCGCAGCTTCCACCGCCAGCGCCAGCAAATTGCCGCCGCCCTTCGCGCCTTCGGTCAACGCCGACAGCGCGGCCTTGGCCTTAGCTTCATCACGCGAAGCTTTCGTCTTCTTGATGCGAGCGATTTGGGAGTCGCGTACCGCACCATTATCGATGTCGCGGACTTCAACCGGCTCTTCGTCCTTCAGCTGGAATTTGTTGACGCCGACAATCACATCCTCGCCGCGATCCACGCGCGCCTGACGCCGCGCCGCGGCTTCCTCGATGCGCAGTTTCGGAATGCCTGCTTCGACGGCCTTGGTCATGCCGCCCATCGCTTCCACGTCGTCGATGATCGCGCGGGCATGGGTGGCGAGCGCATGGGTCAACGCCTCGACGTAATATGAACCACCCAGCGGATCGACCACATGGGTGATCTGCGCTTCGTTCTGCAAAATAAGCTGCGTGTTGCGCGCGATGCGGGCGGAGAATTCCGTCGGCAGCGCGATGGCTTCGTCCAGCGAATTTGTGTGCAGCGATTGTGTGCCGCCAAGCACCGAGGCCAGCGCCTCGATCGTGGTGCGCACAACGTTGTTGTAGGGGTCTTGCTCGGTCAGCGACACGCCGGATGTCTGGCAATGGGTGCGCAGCATCAGGCTTTCCGGATTCTTCGCGCCGAACTTGTCCATGATCTGCGACCACAAGAGCCGCGCGGCGCGCAGCTTGGCCACTTCCATAAAGAAATTCATGCCGATGCCGAAGAAGAAGCTCAGGCGCGGCGCGAAGGCATCCACCGCCAGCCCTTTCGCCAGCGCGGCGCGCACATAGTCCATGCCGTCGGCCAGCGTGTAGGCAAGTTCCTGCACCGCGGTCGCGCCGGCTTCGTGCATGTGATAGCCGCTGATCGAGATCGAATTGAACTTCGGCATCTTCTTCGCCGTGTATTCGATGATGTCGGCGACAATGCGCATAGAAGGCGTGGGAGGATAGATATAGGTGTTGCGCACCATGAACTCTTTCAGAATGTCGTTCTGAATGGTGCCGGAGAGTTTCTCGGTCGGGACGCCCTGCTCTTCGCCCGCCACG
Organism: Rhizomicrobium sp.; assembly: GCA_036488415.1. Lineage (GTDB taxonomy): Bacteria > Pseudomonadota > Alphaproteobacteria > Micropepsales > Micropepsaceae > Rhizomicrobium. The sequence continues at coordinate 4,737 of DASXHQ010000159.1, read as the reverse complement.
ATGAAGTTCGCCAAGATTGGAATGACCGCGCCGTTCATGGTCATCGACACACTCATCTTGTCGAGCGGGATGCCGTCGAACAGGATTTTCATATCTTCAACGGAGTCGATGGCCACGCCGGCCTTGCCGACGTCGCCCGATACGCGCGGATGATCGCTGTCGTAGCCGCGATGCGTCGCCAGATCGAACGCGACCGACAAGCCCATCTGCCCCGCCGCGAGGTTTTTGCGATAGAAGGCGTTGGATTCCTCGGCGGTGGAGAAGCCCGCATATTGCCGGATGGTCCACGGCCGGCCCGCATACATGGTCGAGCGCACGCCGCGCATATAGGGCATCTGTCCCGGCAGCGAATTCACCTCGGCGATGCCCTCCAGATCAGCCGCGGTGTAGAGCGGCTTCACGTCGAAACCTTCCGCCGTGTGCCAGGTGAGCTCCGAAAGCGGTCGGTCCTTAAGTTCTTTCTGCGCGGCCTTCGCCCACGCTTCGGGTGTCTTGTCGGTCATGGCGTCATCCACGCAACAGCTTGGCCAGCATTTTATGCGGTTTCTCGGCGAATGGGTTTACCACCGTCACGCCGCGCCAGGCGAACCCATCCTGAAAATCCTCCGACAGCAAGAGGTCGCACCGCACTTCCGCAGCGGCAGCAAGAACCACAGCATCCCAGATTTGCAAGCGACTCTCGGATGCAAGACTGATCGCCGCGGAAAGCAATTCGCCAGTTGTCTCAACCAACACGAAAGCCGCGCGCCAGAATTCAGCCGCTTGCTTAGCGATTTCTCTGGTCCGGCCGCGACGTACAAGAACATTGAACAACTCGCCTATGACTTGCGCCGAAACAAATGTCTCATCCACGGCAAGCATTTGTGTGAGATTTTCCGCAATAGTCTGTCGTTCCGCATCATCCACGCCTTGCGCATAGATGAGGACATTCGTGTCCAGCGAAACCCTCATAGATCTTCGTCATAGGCTTCCGCCCGAGACCAGGGGCCGGAATTCATAGGCTTTTGCGTGCGCAGATGCTCCAGCAATCTTTCCCGGGCCTTTTCCCGCTCGGCGACTGATGGCGTCGACGGAGGCACAATTCGAGCGACCACCCTTCCGTGATTAGTCACGGTGATCTCATGGCCCTTATCGACTTCGCCAAGCAGCTTTGAAAAGCTCCTGTTGGCTTCAGAGGCGGTGACGATTTTGTTCATTGCAGAAATGTAGTGAAATTACCTACTTTTGTCCAACCCGTTGGAGAAATAGGCGAAAGACAGTTCCGCGAAGGTTCTGTGAATTGCTCCGCCTACGGAGTGTTGAATCGGACGAGTCGCCAGACCCCACAGATTCGGCGAACCACTACATCTAGCGCGAAACGAATCGTTGACATTCTACATCGAGTGTGAGAACAAAGGATGATACTGAGTCGGTTAGCGATTCGTCCCTGATTCGTGCAGGAGGCGTTCATGTTCGTTAACTGCCTATCCACAGAACCGTTCACAGTGACTTTCCGGCCTCCCTTTTGGGCACTCCGCCGCCTTGAAGGGCGGCCGCAAAGCCCCGATGTTGCGTCGATGATCCCGAAACAGTTGCGTATGAACGAGCGGTCCAGCGTCGGCCGCGTGGCCGCCATCCTCGGCCCCACCAACACCGGCAAGACCCACTACGCCATAGAGCGCATGCTGGCGCACAAATCCGGCATGATCGGCCTGCCGCTGCGCCTGCTGGCGCGCGAGGTCTATGACAAGATCGTGGTGCTGAAAGGCGCGGCCGTCTGCGCGCTCATTACCGGCGAAGAAAAGATCGTTCCGCCGGACGCGCGCTATTTCGTCTGCACCGTGGAAGCGATGCCGGTCGATCTGGGCGTGTCCTTCCTCGCTGTCGATGAAATCCAGCTCTGCGCCGATCCCGAACGCGGCCATGTCTTCACCGATCGTCTGCTGAACGCGCGCGGTGAAGACGAAACATTGTTCATGGGCGCGGAGACAATGCGCGGCGCCATCCAGCGCTTCGTGCCGCATGCTTACTTCATCACCCGTCCGCGCTTCTCCGATCTGGCACATACCGGCCACAAGAAACTCACGCGCCTGCCCCGCCGCTCCGCGATCGTCGCGTTCTCAGCAGATGATGTGTACGGCATCGCCGATCTAGTTCGCCGCCAGCGCGGCGGCGCGGCTGTGGTGCTCGGCGCGCTGTCCCCACGCACGCGCAACGCGCAGGTGGCGCTTTATCAATCCGGCGATGCGGACTTCCTGGTGGCGACGGACGCCATCGGCATGGGCATCAACATGGATGTCGATCACGTCGCTTTCTCTGCGCTGGAGAAGTTCGACGGCTATACCAACCGTCCGCTGCGCCCCGAAGAGATTGGCCAGATCGCCGGCCGCGCGGGCCGTCACATGAATGACGGCACGTTCGGAACCACCGGCGAAGCCGAAGGGCTGGATGAAGAAACCGTGAGCCGCGTCGAAGGCCACCGCTATGAGCCGGTGCGCGTTCTGCAATATCGAAACTCCGCGCTCTCCTTTCATTCGCTAGAAACCTTGCTCGGCACACTGGACGAGCCGCCGCCGACCCGCGGGCTGGTGAAGGCGCGTCCGGCGATGGACTTTGCGTCGCTGCGGTCGCTTTCCGGCAACGAAGAGATCGCCGCGATGGCGCGCGCGCCTGCCGCGGTGAAGCGCTTGTGGGATGCCTGCCAGCTTCCCGACTTCCGCAAGCTCAGCGTCGAGGAGCATGTGAAGCTGGTTGCGCAGATCTATCGTTTCCTGATGAGCGATGACGGCACCATCGAGGAAGACTGGCTGGCGCGGCAGGTGGATCGTCTCGATGTCATCGAAGGCGATGTCGCCACCCTGTCCGGCCGCCTCGCGCAGATCCGCACCTGGACTTATGCCGCCAACCGTCCCGGCTGGGTGAAGGATGCCGGGCATTGGCAGGAGCAGACGCGCAAGATCGAAGACCGCCTCTCCGATGCGCTTCACGAAACGCTGACACAACGCTTCATCGACCGGCGCACCGGCGTCCTGATGCGCTCGCTGCGCGATGACGATGCGCTGAACCTCAAGCTCCACGATTCCGGCGCGGTGTCGATCAGCGGCGAGATGGTTGGCCAACTCGACGGCTTCCGCTTCACGCCGGACGCTCGCGCCGAAGGCATTCACGGCCGCACCTTGCGCACCGCCGCCATGCGCGCGCTGGAGGGCGAGTTCTATGCACGCACGCAACGCCTCTCCACGGCGGAGAACAGCGCCATCACCCTCAGCGAGCATGGCAAACTGTGGTGGGAAGGAGCCGTCGTAGGCAATCTAGAATCCGGCGCGAGTTCGCTGATGCCGCGCGTGATCATCCACACCGATGAACAGTTGCGTCCCGATCTGCGCCAGCAGATTCAGGATAGGTTGGACAGGTGGCTCGCCGAGCGCATCGCGCTGCGGCTTGAACCGCTGATCGCGCTGCGTAATGCCGCCGATGCGAAACCCGGCACGCCACAAGCCCTTCCCGCCGAAGCGCGCGGGCTTGCGCATCAGCTTTGCGAGAGTCTCGGCTCGCTGGATCGCTCCAACGCCACCTTGCCGCCGGATGAGCGCGCCGCCTTCCGTTCGCTGCGCGCCTTTGGCGTCCGCTTTGCGCGGCGTTCGATCTACATGCCCAAGCTCATCCGCCCCGACGCAGCATCGCTGCTTGCGTTGCTGTGGGCGGTGAAGAACCGGCTCACGCAGATTCCGCCGCCGCCGCCCGCGGGTCTTACCTCGTTCGAGCCGGAACGTGAAACGCCGGGCGGCTTCATCGCCGCGGCCGGTTTCCGCATCACCGGCCCGCGCGCTATTCGTATCGACATGCTGGATCGTTTGGAACAGGAACTGGAAGCCGCTGCCACATCCGGCGCGACGGCGGATGTCGTCACCACCAAGCTCGTCTCGTTGCTCGGCACCGATCGCGCCACGCTCGATGCGGTGCTTGATGCGCTCAACTGGAAGCGCGTCGAAGTCGCGAGCGGTGAAACGCCGACCACTGTGTTGCGTCAGGGCAAGCCGCGCAACGAACAGCGCAAGCCGCATCCCAAGCACAAGCCCAACAAACCGCAGCGCCCGCCGGTGAAGATCGATCCCAATTCGCCTTTCGCGGGCCTCGCGGTTCTGGTGAACAAGCGTTGAGCGAAACCCGCATCCGCATCGACAAATGGCTGTGGCATGCGCGCTTCCACAAGACACGCTCTCTGGCGCAGGCCGCGGCGATGAAAGGCCATATCCGCCTCAACGGAAGGCGCATCGAGAAAGCCAGCGCCGAAGTGCGGATCGGCGATACGCTGACCGTGCCGCGCGGCAAGGACGTCATCGTTGTGCGCGTGCTGGGCTGTGGAATCCGCCGCGGTCCTGCGACGGAGGCGCAGGCGCTCTACGAAATCCTCACGGACGACGTGCTTGATCCCAAAGAGGCGCGGCTCTAAGTGACAGTCCTGTTTTCTGTGAGAGTGCCATGACCTACGTCGTCACCGACGCCTGCATCAAATGCAAATACATGGACTGCATCGAGGTCTGCCCCGTGGACTGTTTCTACGAGGGCGACAACATGGTCGTCATCGATCCCGACGTGTGTATCGACTGCGGCGTCTGCGAGCCGGAATGCCCGCCGGAGGCCATCAAGGCCGACACCGAGAGCGGCCTTGAGAAGTGGCTGGCGCTGAATTCCGACTACGCCAAGAAGTGGCCCAACATTACCCAGCACGGCACGGCCCCGGCTGACGCCAAGGAA
>DASXHQ010000156.1:0-15209 GCA_036488415.1 Rhizomicrobium sp. | reverse complement strand
GCTGAGCAAGCGAAGCGATGCGAAGCGGAGGGGGCCTGTGGCGCACCGCGCCCCCCTCCACGCGTCGCGGTCCCCCTCCCCCGTAAACGGGGGAGGAAAACTAATGAATCGCGTGGCTGGGCGGTTCGGGGGCGAAGACGTCCTCGCCGACGTCGAAGCTTTGCCCGTTGATGGTGAGGCCGGCTTTGCCGGTACTCACCATCACCTCCGCGCCGTCGCCGATGCGGCCTTCGAGCAGCAACTGCGCCAGCGGGTCTTGCAAGCGGCGCTGGATCACGCGCTTGAGCGGACGGGCGCCATAGATCGGATCGTAACCGGCCGTCGCCAGCCATTCGCGCGCCTTGGCGTCGAGATGGATGGTGATCTTGCGGTCCGCCAGCAGCTTCTGCAGACGCTCGATCTGGATGTCCACGATCTTGTCCATGTTCTGCCGCGACAGGCGGTGGAAGATGATGATCTCGTCCAGACGGTTCAGGAATTCGGGGCGGAAATGCCCGCGCACCGCTTCCATCACCTTCGCACGCGCCGACTTCGTGTCGTCGCCTACCATGAACTCGGTGCCGAGATTGCTGGTAAGGATGATGGCGGTGTTCTTGAAATCCACCGTGCGGCCCTGCCCGTCGGTCAGACGGCCGTCATCCAGAACCTGCAGCAGCACGTTGAACACATCGGCGTGCGCCTTCTCGACTTCGTCGAACAGGATCACCTGATAAGGACGCCGCCGCACCGCTTCGGTGAGCACGCCGCCTTCCTCGTAGCCGACATAACCCGGCGGCGCGCCGATCAGGCGAGCGACGGAATGCTTCTCCATGAACTCGCTCATGTCGATGCGCACCAACGCGGTGTCATCGTCGAACAGGAACGCGGCCAGCGCCTTGGTAAGCTCGGTTTTGCCGACGCCCGTGGGACCAAGGAACAGGAACGAGCCGATAGGACGGTTCGGGTCCTGCAATCCGGCGCGGGCGCGGCGCACCGCGTTGGAGATCGCCTTCACGGCTTCATCCTGGCCGACGACACGCTTCTCCAGTGAGCTTTCCATGTGGAGCAGCTTCTCGCGCTCGCCTTCCAGCATCTTGTCGACCGGAATGCCGGTCCAGCGCGAGACGACCTGCGCGATGTTCTCCGGCGTCACCGCTTCGTTGACGAGCGCCGCCTGGTTTTTGGAGTCGATCTCCGCGATCTTCTTCTCAAGCTGCGGGATCTGGCCATAGGTGAGTTCGCCGGCGCGGGCGAAATCGCCCTTGCGCTGCGCGATCTCGACCTCGGCGCGTGCCTTGTCGAGTTGCTCCTTTAGGCTCTGGACGTCGGAGACGGATTTCTTCTCCTCTTTCCACTTGGCCGTCAGCGCGTCGGATTTTTCCTCGAGCTCCGCCAGATCATGCTCCAAAGTCTCAAGCCGGTCCTTCGATGCCCTGTCGGATTCCTTCTTCAATGCCTCGCGCTCGATCTTGAGCTGCACGATGCGGCGATCCAACTCGTCCAGTTCTTCCGGCTTGGAATCTACCTGCATGCGCAGGCGCGACGCGGCCTCGTCCATCAGGTCGATGGCCTTGTCCGGCAGGAAGCGGTCGGTGATGTAGCGGTTGGAGAGCGTTGCCGCCGCCACAATCGCCGCATCGGTGATGCGCACACCGTGATGGACTTCGTATTTCTCCTTGAGGCCGCGCAAGATCGAGACGGTATCTTCCACTGTCGGTTCGGTGACGAATACCGGCTGGAAACGCCGCGCCAGCGCCGCGTCCTTCTCGATATATTTGCGGTATTCGTTCAGCGTGGTCGCGCCAACGCAATGCAGTTCGCCCCGCGCCAGTGCGGGCTTCAGCAGGTTGGACGCATCCATCGAGCCTTCGGCCGCGCCGGCGCCAACCAAGGTGTGCAACTCATCGATGAACAGGATGATCTTGCCCTGCGCCGCACCGATCTCGTTCAGGACCGCCTTGAGGCGTTCCTCGAACTCGCCGCGGAACTTGGCGCCCGCAATCAGCGCGCCAAGATCGAGCGCCATCAGGCGCTTGTCGCGCAGGCTTTCCGGCACGTCGCCATTGACGATGCGCAGTGCCAGGCCTTCAGCAATTGCCGTCTTGCCGACGCCGGGCTCGCCGATGAGCACGGGATTATTCTTGGTGCGGCGCGCGAGAACCTGAATCGTGCGGCGGATTTCCTCGTCGCGGCCGATGACCGGATCGAGCTTGCCCGAGCGCGCGACCTCGGTGAGATCGCGGGCGTATTTTTTCAGCGCGTCATAGGCGTTTTCCGCCGTAGCACTATCGGCGGTGCGGCCCTGGCGCAAATCGGCAATCGCCTTGTTGAGATTCTGCGGTGTAACGCCGGCATCCTTCAGGATGCGCGCAACGTCGGTGCCCGTCGCCATGGTGAGCGCGAGCAAGAGATATTCGGCGGTGACGAAGCTGTCGCCCGCCTTCGTGGCAGCCTGCTGCGCGTTGTCGAGCAGGCGCGCGGTTTCCGGCGCCAGATACACCTGGCCGTTGCCGCCTTCGACGCGCGGCACTTTTGCCAGCGCGATGTCGTTCTGCGAACGCACCTGATCGGGCCTGCCGCCCGCAGCCGTGATAAGCCGCGCGGCCAAGCCTTCCTCATCGTCGAGAAGCACCTTCAGAAGATGCTGCGGCAGGAATTGCTGATTGTTGTTGCGAAGCGCCAGCGATTGCGCGGATTGGATGAAGCCCTGCGCGCGCTCCGTAAATTTCTGTATGTCCATTCTGTCCTCTCAAGCCCTAAGGCTCTCCCCTTACGGGCGAGCAACCATAGTCCCATGGAAATAGAATACCGCCCCGGACGGGCACGGTTCCTTGATGCAAATCTGGGTTCTTGGTCCGTACTCTTCAAGGGCGTGGGTAATCAAAAGGTCCGATGACAGGATCGTCGTCACCGCGTCCGGACCTGCCATGGGCCAACGCTTGGCTGATCGCGGCTTTGATTTGCACCCTAAACCAGCCGTCCTGGTGTTCAGGGGGCGTGTGAAGCAATCCCCGTTCTACGATCTTATTGACGGTCCATGCTTCCCACTCGCGATAGGTGAAATGGTGGGCGTTAGACATTTGCCGCCTTCCTATTTGGCTTCGCCATCCGGGCTGCAGATGACGACCACAAAGCCGTCCGGATCTCGAAGCCACAGTTCGCGGTGCTGGGGCGCCGGATTGACGAACGGTTCCTCAATGAATTCCGCCCGCAAGGCACGCGCCCGTTCTACCGCCGCGTCGAAGTCGTCGATCTGAAACCAGAGCACGACGCCATGCGCCACCGGGGCGGCATCAGGGTTCACGAGATTGGGGTGGTCTTCCTCGTCCCAGGCGTGAAGCTGAAGGACGATGCGGCCGGACACTATGATCCTGTCATAGGTGTCGCGATGCGGATGATCGGGAAGCGAGTCGGCACCGAGCAGCTTGCCATACCATGCGCTGCTCGCCCGCACGTCGCGCACCGCGATGAGCGGCTGGGATTCGATGACAGGCGTTCTTGGTGCAGAGCTCACAAGTCCTCCGCGCGGCTGAAAATCAAATCCCGGACAGATTACTCGGCAGGTTCTTCTTCGCCCTCTTCCTCGTTCTGCGATTCATTGAGCGAGAAAGACGGCCCGCCCTGCGGCTGCGAGTCCGGCAGGTAAGGCTGCTCGCCATTGCCGTTGGGGCCGCGATACTGGCCGTTGCCGCTCTGCTGGCCACCATTGTTGTTCTGGGCCTGTTGCTGCTGGTATTGCTGCTGCTGCGCCTGCTGGGCGGCGAGGATGCGGAAATAGTGCTCGGCGTGTTGCAGATAGTTTTCCGCCATCACGCGGTCGCCGCTGGAATTGGCGTCGCGCGCAAGCTGCAGATATTTTTCGTACACGGTCGAGGCATTGCCGCGGATCTTCACTTCCGGACCGTTGGAGTCATAGGAGCGGTTCGGGTTGTTGTAATTCCCGCCGCCGCCGCCACCGCCGCCTCCCCCACCCTGGTTGTTGTGTTGTGGCCTACGGCCGCGTCCACGAGAGCGTTTCACTGGTGCCCCTCTTCTTCTGCTGTGATGATCATCGTTTTCCTGCAGCCGCGTTCACCGCGCTGCTTCGCCAAAAAATCCGTCATGCCGCTTCGGGCATGTGAAGTTGCGGCATAAATCCGCGAGAACTGTTCTCGTCCGCTTTTGCAGGAACCGGCGCGACATCCGCGCGACCGTCCCCCGAGGCCGGTCTGGCTGCCACCGGTTTTCTCCGGGCAACCGACGGGGTTCCTGACTCCCCTATTCGCCTTCGAACCTAGCCGTTCAGGATCGGGTTTCCAAGGCTTTTTTTCCCCGATTTCCTGCGGGTGCGGCAATCACGCAACGGGGGATTCTGGCTAGATCGGGAGCCACCCGGACTGTTTCAAGACCGGACGCTTTCAAAATCATAGGAACCTTTTGTTCCTGCCCCTGCCCGATCTCCAGGAAAGCACGGCCGCCCTGGGCGAGCCGCCGCGCGATGATGGGGGCGAGCGCGCGATAGGCGTCCAAGCCATCGTGCCCGCCGTCCAGCGCGGCGAGCGGCTCGTAATCCTTCACGTCCGGATCGAGTGTCGAAATGACGCGGCTCTCGATATAGGGCGGGTTCGAGAAGATGACGTCGAATGTGTCCTCACCAAGCATCAGCCAGTCATCGCCCTGAAGCCGCAGGCGCGATTCGAGTTTGTGATTCGCGATATTCTTGCGCGCCCAGATCATCGCATCATGCGATTGCTCGACGCCGAGGCCGCGCGCGTTCGGCCGTTCGCTCAGGAAGGCGATCAGAATCGCCCCGCTGCCGGTGCCGAGATCGAGGATGCTGAGCGGTGCGTTCTTGTCCGGGAACGCCTTCAGAGCTTCTTCGACCAGTGTCTCGGTTTCCGGGCGCGGGATCAGAACGCCGGGCCCGACCTCGAAATCCAGACTCCAGAATTCCTTGCGGCCGATGATGTAGGCGATGGGTTCGTGGCGGAGGCGGCGAGCGATGAGACTTTCGAATGTTGTGGGATCGCCCTGCGCATGCGCGATCAAGATGCGCGCCTCGGTGCGCGCGGAGTCTATGCCGGCAGCAGAGAGCCGCGCGGCCACGTCGCGTAAGAGATCGCTCACGCCTCTTCCGATTCCAGCGCGGCCAGACGATCCGCCTGATCCTGCGCGACCAGCGCGTCGATGATCTCACCCAGATCATCGCCGGAGATGATCTTGTCGAGCTTGTAGAGCGTGAGGTTGATCCGGTGATCGGTCACGCGGCCTTGCGGGAAGTTGTAGGTGCGGATGCGCTCGCTGCGGTCGCCGGAACCAACCAGACTTTTGCGCTCGGCGGCGCGGGCGCTGTCCACGCGCTCACGCTCCATATCATAGAGTTTGGCCTTCAGCATCTTCATCGCGCCGGTCTTGTTCTTGTGCTGCGATTTTTCGGTCTGCTGCGCTACCGCGATGCCTGTGGGAATATGCGTGATGCGCACCGCGCTTTCGGTTTTGTTGACGTGCTGTCCGCCCGCGCCCTGCGCGCGGTAGACGTCAATGCGCAAATCCTTGTCGTCGATGTTCACATCGACGTCTTCGGCTTCCGGCAGCACCGCCACGGTCGCCGCCGAGGTGTGAATGCGCCCGCTGGCTTCGGTCACCGGAACGCGCTGAACGCGGTGCACGCCGCTTTCGAATTTCAGCTTCGCAAAGACGCCCTGCCCCACGACTTCCAGCACCGCATCCTTGATGCCGCCCAGATCGCTTTCACTGCGCGACATCAGTTCCGTCTTCCAACCCTGAAGCTGGGCGTAGCGCGTATACATTTCCAGAAGATCCGCCGCGAACAGCGCCGCCTCGTCGCCGCCGGTCCCCGCGCGGATTTCCACGATGGCGGACGAATTGTCGGCCGCATCCTTGGGCAAAAGTTGAATCTGTAAATCGTGCTCGAGCTTGCCGAATTTCTCCCGCAATTCGGCGCGCTCTTCTTCCGCCATCGCCCGCATGTCGGAATCTGTGGACGGATCGGCAATAAGCGTTTCGGCTTCGGCAATCTGCTTGGCCGTCGAGCGATACTGATCGGCCACCGCAATCACCGGCGCCAGTTCCGCATGCTCCTTGGAGAGCTTCACGAAGGACGATCCCGCCGTGCCCGAGGCAAGCTCCGCCTCCACCGCATGAAAGCGATCGGACAGGCGCGCGAGCTTATTTTCGGGAATCATGGCGTGAAGATGGGCGCGCTAAAGCGCAGGCTCAAGAGATTTGCCGCGTGCGGCTTCGATCTCTTCGGCCTTTTTCTCGCAAAGCTCGACGACATGGTCGACCAGCTTGTCGTTGGTAAGCTTGTAGGCGGGTTTGCCGTTCAGATAGATCATGCCGGCGCCAGCGCCCGCGCCGCCGCCGGTGAAGCCCATATCCGTCTCGCGCGCTTCGCCCGGACCGTTCACCACGCAGCCGATGATCGAGAGCGTCATGGGCGTCGAGATGTGCTTCAGCTTGTCTTCCAGAATCTGAACCGTCTCGATCACGTTGAACCCCTGCCGCGCGCAACTGGGACACGACACGATGTTCACGCCCCGATGACGCAGATTCAAAGACTTCAAAATGTCGAAACCGGCGCGGATTTCCTCGACCGGATCAGCGCTAAGTGAAACGCGGATCGTATCGCCGATACCGCTCCACAGCAGCATGCCCATGCCGATGGAGGATTTCACCGAACCGCTCATCAAGCCGCCGGCTTCGGTGATGCCCAGATGCAGCGGATAATCGCAGGCCTCCGCCAAGCCCTGATAAGCGGCGACAGCGAGAAACACGTCTGACGCCTTCACGCTGATCTTGAATTCGCGGAAATCATTGTCTTCCAGAATCTTTGCGTGGTTGAGCGCACTCTCCACCATCGCTTCGGGGCAAGGCTCGCCATATTTTTCGAGCAATTCCCTCTCAAGCGATCCGGCGTTCACACCGATGCGCATGGAAACGCCGTGATCCTTCGCCGCCTGCACGACCTCCTTCACCCGCGATGCATTGCCGATATTGCCGGGATTGATGCGCAGGCAGGCCGCGCCCGCTTCGGCGGCTTCGATAGCGCGTTTGTAGTGGAAATGGATGTCGGCCACGATTGGCACCTTCGCGGCCTTCACGATCGCCTTCAAAGCCGCGGTGGATTCTTCGTCGGGGCAGGACACGCGCACGATGTCCGCGCCGGCCTCTTCCAGCGCACGGACCTGTTCTATCGTGGCCCGCGCGTCGGAGGTGACGGTGTTGGTCATGCTCTGCACGGTGATCGGCGCATCGCCGCCCACCTCCACGTCGCCGACGCGGATCCTGCGCGATTTGCGCCGGTGGATGTCACGGTACGCTCTTACGCTCATGGCTTGTCAGCCTGCGTTTGCGTCGTTCGCGTGGTCGGCGACGCCCTGCGGATCGAGCGGCAGGGCTTCGACGGCATCCGGCGACTTCGACGCCGTTCCCATCGCCTGGCCGTCGAGATCGAGCTCGACCGCGTTGCCGCTCTGCGCCGTCAGCGTGATGCCCTCAACCAGCGGCACATTGTAAGTATCGCCAGGCTGCAGCGTGCGATTGATGAACACTTTGCCGTCCGGACCTTCCACTAGAATTTTCGTCGCCTGACGAATGCGCAATATGACACGCGCGTTCTTGTTGCCCGCGCCGTAAACCTGGCCTTGCGGAAGCGGAGCGGCCTGCGGCTGTGTCTGCGACAGGGGATTGGCCGTGTTCGGGGGCGGCAGCGTTGCCGATGCCACCGTTCCGGCCGGCGGCGTGGCTTGCGGCAATGTCGCAATGGCCGCCGGTTTCGGAGCGGCACGCTTCTGCTGCGCAACCTTCGCCGGGTTCGGCGCAAGCTGCTGCGGCACGGCGGCGACCGGCTGGTTCACCAGCGAATCCGCGGAAACGGCAAGGCGATAGACTCCATATCCCACCAGGAGCACCACGACCGCGGCAATGATCATCCACCCATGCGGAAGTTGACGCTCTTCCTCGATGGCTGGAAGCGCTGCGGGGGGCAGCGCATCGCTTCCGCGCCCGGCGATCTCCAGCTTGAACCGCTCGACGCACTGGACCGGATCGATGCCCAGATAATCCGCGTAGGAGCGAACGAAACCAATGGCATAGGCGCGGCCGGGAAGCTGTTCGAAGCGATCTTCCTCGAGGGCCTCCAGATGGTCCTTGCGAATCTTAAGGGCACGGGAAACCGAGGCCAGGTCATCGCCGCGGCGCAGGCGCGCGGCCCGCAGGTCCTGCCCCACGGTCTCCAGAGGGGCGTCCGCATCGTCGGAAATCTCGCGCAGGTGGATGCGACGCTGCGCAATCCCGCCCTTTTCGTCCAGGGAGAGGTGGGTAACCTTTGTCATGGGCTACCAATACCGCCTCATCCGCCGGCCATCCAGCCGGGAATGACGCGGAATTCAAGAAATCATCAGGAAAAATGTAACGTCGCAGCTCGTTCGCGCCGATCGGCACGATCTGATGCTAATGCGACCCCGTCGCTCCCGGGGGTGTAACATACCCGTCGGCGTTTCTGCTCTGGGCGTTCCGAACGTCAGTTTGGGATTGGCGGGCAATGTCATCCCATTGCGCATTGGTCAGGCATGTCATGCGCGAACCAAGGCGGGTTCCCGTTTCGGCCTCCATCCGCTTGCAAACGACAGCTTTCGGGTCCTTCTCCGCAATTGTCGTTACCGGCGCGGCCGGAGACGCCGGCATCACTGAAGCCGGTACTGTTGCGGTTGCTGGTGTCGCTGTCACTGCCGAAGTGGCTGGTGCGACCGCGGTATCGGCGCTCGCCGCGAGTGAATGTGAGGATCCCAACGCAGCGAATGCCGCGAGTGCGAATGCAAGGTTACGCAAGATATTTCCCCTTCAATTGCTTTGGTCCGCCCACCGGAGACCAAAATTGCACCGATGACAGAATTGTGCAGTCACAATCCCATCGGCACAAGTAATAAAAAGACCCTGTCAGGCAAATAAGAGTGGGATTCAAAAGCCTCCGGAAATGTGCGGCGGTATTCTTCACCAGGGGCCTTCGTTTGTGAAAAGGCCGCCTCCACTGCAAGTTGAGCACTGTCAATCCAAACGCGCTCAGATCCTGCTCGAATAACTCTTCTTCTCTTCGAGCATTATACCTTCGCGCGCCTGCCTATGGATTTCATCCCACTGGGCATTCGTGAGGCAGATCACGCGATGGCCGATGCGAGAGCCGGTGGCCGCCGCATACTGCTTGCAGATGATCGTGTGGAGATTGTTGCGGTCGAGCGGTGCGCTGCCGCCTTCAGACGTGGGCTGGCCAAACGTGGCCGTTGCGGTCAGGGCCAGCGCGGCACCGGCGACCAACGCGGATGTCAGATAACGCAAAAGAACCTCCCCAAAGAAGCGGCATCAGTGTGAGAGCGTCCCCGCCCATTCACAAGTCACGGACGCGTATATCACGGCGATTTGAGGGTTATTTCAGCGCGATCCCGCGCTCGGCGGCGAAGGCCATGAGTCTGGTTCGAAGCGAATGATCTGTGCGGCCGCAGAGGCGTTCCACAAATTGTGAAACTTCGCGGGTGTCGAGGCTGCGGATCATCATCTTGATCGGGCCGATATTGACTGGCTGCATCGAGAGCGTGCGGATGCCGAGCGCGATCAGCGCCATCGCCTCCAGCGGCTTGCCGGCGAGTTCGCCGCACATCGACACATCGCCGTCGGCATCGGCGGCGCTACGCACGATCTGGCGGATCAGCGTCAGCGCGGGCGGGCTGAGTGGGTCGTAGCGTTTCGACACACGCGGATTGGTTCGGTCCATCGCGAAGATGAACTGCATCAGGTCGTTCGACCCGATAGAGACGAAATCGGCGCTGCGCAGAAGTTGGGGAAGCATGAACATCAGCGCGGGAACTTCCAGCATGGCGCCGACCATCACCTGCCGAGGCTGCGGCAGCGACAATAGGCGTGCGCGCTCGATCTCGCGGTCGATCAGCGCGCGGCATTCGTTGAATTCCGCGACGTCACTGATCATCGGCAAAAGGATACGCAGCACGCGATGCGGCGAGGCACCGATCAGCGCACGCACCTGGTAGCGCAGCAGTGCCGGGCGATCGAGCGCGATGCGGATGGCGCGCCAGCCCAGGGCCGGATTCTCTTCGCGCTCCCAGCGGCCATAGGGAAGTATCTTGTCGCCGCCCAAATCGAGCGTGCGGAACACCACCGGCTTTTCCCCCGCCGCTTCCACGATCTGCTTGTAGAACGCGATCTGATCTTTCAGGCGCGGCATGGATTCGCCGACCATGAACTGCATTTCGGTGCGGAAGAGGCCCACGCCGTCCGCGCCCGATACTTCAAGATTGGGCATATCGAGCAGAAGGCCGGCATTGATCATCAGATTGATGCGCACGCCGTCTTTCGTGATGGCAGGGAGATCGCGCACCGCGGCAAATTCGGCGACGCGTTGTGCCCTGAGTGCGCGCCGTCCTTCAAACATCGACACCACTTCGGGCAGCGGCCGCAGATGAAGTTCGCCGGAAGAACCGTCGAGCAGTGCCACATCGCCGCTGCGGGCAGCATCCACAACACCCTGCACATTGCCGATGAGCGGAATGCCCATCGAACTTGCCACGATAGTGACGTGCGAGGTCATGGTGGCGTCTTCCAGCACCACGCCGGCGAGTCGATCGCGACCGTAGTCCAGCAATTCCGCCGGTCCCATCGAGCGGGCGACCAGAATGGCGTTCTCGGGCAATTCCCGGGTGTGTCCATCGCCGGTCAGATGGCGCTGCAAGCGCCGCGCAAGGTCTTCGAGATCGTGCAGCTTCTCGCGCATATAGGAGTCTTCGATGCGCGCGAGGCGCAGGCGCAGCTCGTCCTGCACGCGTTCCACCGCCGCTTCGGCGGTGAGCCCGCCCCGCACGGCGTCACGAAGCTTCTGCTGCCAGCCCGCGTCATCCGCAAACAGGCGATAGGCTTCGATCACTTCGCGGCTTTCGCCGGAAAGATCGAGCTCGCTGGAGTTCAGCATCGCGTCCACGGCGCCGCGCATCTCGTCGAGCGCACCGTTCAGGCGTTTCAATTCGACGGCGGGATCGTCCGCGATCAGCGCCTCCACGCGCACGCGCGGCTCATGCAATACGATCTGGCCGATGGCGACGCCTTCGCAGAGGCCGTCGCCAGCAAACATGCGTGGCTTGTCGGAACGCAGTTCCGGCTCGTCCAGCTCGGCGATGTCAAACAGGCCGCCGGACGCAACGACCTCGGCCAGCACCATCGCGACAGTCTGCAGCGCTTCGACTTCTTCTTCGTCATATTGGCGTGCGGCGCGGTTCTGAACCGTGAGCACGCCATAGACCTGCCCGCCGCGCACGATTGGGACGCCGAGAAAGGATTTATACGGGTCTTCGCCAGTTTCCGGGCGATAGGCGAAGCGCGGATGATTTGGCGCGTCGCTGAGATTCACCGGCTCGGCGGTTTCCGCCACCAAGCCGACAAGCCCCTGCCCCGAGCGCAGCCGCGTATGATGGACGGCCGTCGGATTAAGGCCCTGCGTGGCGAAGAGTTCGAGCGCATTGCCCGCGCGGCGCAAATAGATCGAGCAAACCTCGGCCACCATGTTCGAGGCAATCAGCGAGACGAGCTTGTCCAGGCGCTGCTGCGCGCTCGACCCGTCGGCCATGATCTCGCGCAGGCGCCGCAGCAGGAATCTGGGACCGCCGGCGCCGGTGACAGGCATTCAGCTATTACTCCTTAGGCGACGTCCAACTCAAAGGCGGAGTGTAACGCCCGGACGGCCAATTCCACATATTCTTCCGCGATCAGCACGCTGACCTTGATCTCGGACGTTGAGATCACCTGCACGTTGATGCCCTTTTCCGCCAGCGTGCGGAACATGGTCTGCGCCACGCCGGGGTGGGCGCGCATGCCGATGCCGATGATGGAAATTTTCGCCACGTCCGACGCCGAAGTAATGTCGCGATAAGCGATGACATCGCGCGCCTTCTCGATGGCATCGAGCGCGCGGCTGAGTTCGGTGCGGCTGCAGGTGAACGTCAGGTCCGTCTTCTTGCCGTCGGGCGAGACGTTCTGGACGATCATGTCCACGTTCACTCCCGCATCGGCCAAGGGCCCGAAGATCTTGGCGGCAACGCCGGGCTGATCGTCGATGCGGTGGAGCGTGATCTTCGCTTCGTCACGCGAATAGGCGATGCCGCTGACTGGTTTCTTTTCCACGATATCTTCCTCGTCGCACAGAAGGGTTCCGCCCTTTTCCGGATCGAATGTCGAGAGCACGCGCACCGGCACGCGATGCAACATGGCGATCTCCACCGAGCGCGTCTGCAAAACCTTCGCGCCCAGAGACGCCATCTCCAGCATCTCTTCATAAGCGATCTTCTCCAGCCGTCGCGCCTTGGAGACAATACGCGGATCGGTGGTGTAGACGCCGTCCACATCGGTGTAGATGTCGCAACGATCAGCTTTGAGCGCGGCTGCCACGGCGACCGCCGACGTATCGCCGCCGCCGCGGCCGATGGTTGTGACTCGGTTGTCTTGCGCGATGCCTTGAAAGCCTGCCACCACAGCCACTTCGCCGCGCGCCAGCCGCTCGTCGAGCTGGGCATTTTCGATACCTTCGATGCGGGCGGAGGCGTGCATCGAAGAGGTACGCACCGGAATCTGCCAGCCAAGCCAAGAGCGCGCGTTGATGCCGATGTTCTGGAGGGCGATGGCCAGAAGCCCGGACGAGACCTGCTCCCCAGCGGCCACTACCACGTCATATTCGCGGGCATCGTACATCGGCGACAGATCGCGCACCCAGCCGACCAGCTTGTTCGTCTCGCCGGCCATCGCGGACACCGTCACGGCGACATGGTTACCTCGATCGACCTCGCGCTTCACCAGCGTCGCCACATGGCGGATGCGGTCGAGGTCGGCCACCGAGGTGCCGCCGAACTTCATCACGATCTTGGCCATATGGAAGTAGCGCCCGAAAACCAGTCTCAGCGATACATAGACGGCGGGACCGCGCGGCTCAATGCGTCATTCGCCACTGCAGCAAAGCCGGCTTAGAATGGGGATATGAGCGCGCAGGCTGCCCCGTCCGTCGACCCCATCGAGATCGAGAAATTCTCCCGCATGGCGGCGGAATGGTGGGATCCCACTGGCAAGTTCGCGCCGCTGCACAAGTTCAATCCGGTGCGGCTGAAGTTCATCCGCGAAACCGTGGCGGCGCATTTCGGACGCGAAGGAAAATCGCTGCACCCCTTCGAGGGACTCTCCCTGCTCGACATCGGCTGCGGCGGCGGCTTGCTGTCCGAACCGATGGCGCGGCTGGGCTTCGCTGTCACCGGCGTCGATCCGTCCGAGAAGAACATCGGCACCGCCCGCGCCCACGCGGCGCAATCTGGCGCGTCCGTGACCTACCGCGCCAGCGACGCCGAGGCGCTGGTGGCCGAGGGCCTGAGCTTCGACATCGTGCTCAATACGGAAGTGGTCGAGCATGTCGCCGATTTGCGCGTCTATCTCGAATCGACCGCGGCACTGGTGAAACCTGGCGGGCTAATGTTCGTCGCCACCCTTAACCGCACCTTCAAGGCGCTCGCGCTGGCCAAAGTCGCCGCCGAATACGTCCTCGGCTGGCTGCCGCCGGGAACCCACGATTGGGACAAATTCGTGGAGCCCGCCAAGCTTCGCGCAATGCTTGAGGATGCGGGTCTTTACATCCTGAAAACACAGGGCATCAGCTTCGATCCTATCGGCTGGGACTGGCGACTCTCCCCCGACACAGACGTGAATTACATGGTCGTCGCTGCGCGCTAAGGCCGCGCCACACCGGTGGGGCCCCGGTGCATTGATCGTCCATGAGTGGCATTCCTGACTGGTTCCACTGGTTGTCCGTCGCGAGCCTGACGCTCGCGCTCCTGTGCTCGGCCGCCATCGCAATTCATGAGATGCGCGCGCCACAGCACATGTGGATTATGAATTTGGTCTGGCCGCTGGTGGCGCTGTTCGGGTCTATCGCGGCGCTGTGGGCTTATCGACGCTATGGCCTGCTGGCCACGCAGCAGGCGATGACAGATGCCGAAAAACGAAAGGATATGTCGGCGAATGACCGCAAACCGTTTGCGGCGTCGGTCGGCATTGCTGCAAGTCACTGTGGCAGCGGTTGCGCCCTAGGCGACCTAATTGCGGAGTTCTCGCCCTTGCCTTTCCCGCCGTCGCGGTGTGGTTCGGCTGGCATTGGCTGTTCGCGGAGAAAATCTTCGCCGTCTGGGTGCTGGATTTCATCCTCGCCTTCTTCTTCGGGATTGCCTTCCAGTATTTCACCATCGCGCCGATGCGGGGGCTGGGCCTGCGCGATGGGCTGATCGCGGCCTTGAAGGCCGACGCGCTGTCACTCACGGCATGGCAGATCGGCATGTACGGCCTGATGGCAATCGCCCAGTTCTGGCTGTTCCGCGGAATCTTCGGCGCACGGGTCGATGCGTCGATGCCGGAATTCTGGTTCGCCATGCAAATCGCGATGATTGCGGGCTTCATCACCAGCTACCCCGTGAACTGGTGGCTGCTGCGTGCGGGGCTGAAAGAGAAGATGTGAACCTAGTTCGCGTCGCTCAGATCGGGTGGCAGCGGAGCGACGTCGATGCCCTCTTCCACCAGATCGGCCGCCTCTTCGGGCGAGGCCTGCCCATAGATTGGACGCTCCTCGATCTCCCCATAGTGGATTTTGCGCGCCTCTTCTGGGAATTTCTCGCCGACATTGTCGGCGTTCTCTTCCACATATTTGCGCAATCCGGTCATGAACTGACGCATCTTGCGCATCTCGCCGGGCGATGGCGTGGATTTCTGCTTGCCCACCGACGATGACAACGCCGGCGCCATGATCCCCTTGGTCACCTTGCGCGAGTTACACATCGGGCAAACCAGCTTGCCGTCCTTCTCCTGCTCGTCGAATGCCGACGACGAAGAGAACCAGCCCTCGAATTCATGGCCTTTGGCACAGTTGAGACTGTAAGCGATCAAAGCAACGACACTCCGCACAAGGCCCGAAAATGGGTGGGTCCTCTGTTTTTCGCAAGTTCCCGCCGGTTATTGCGGCCATACCACCACTGAAACAAGGAAAAATAGTGCCAAAGCCAAGGAGATGGCCGGTGTTCAAGGCCCGGTGAATTCGCGGTCGTGCCGCAGATTGGGGATTCGGGCGCGCGCGTCGACGGATTGCGCCGGGTCGATCTCGGTCATGAAGATGCCCGGATCGGTGCCGCCTTCGGCCAGGATTT
>DASXHQ010000107.1:0-1821 GCA_036488415.1 Rhizomicrobium sp. | reverse complement strand
GATGCCCATGGCTACAATATTTTGCAGACCAAGGACGGCATGGAAGCGCTGGACATTGCCCGCGAGCATCATCCCGACCTGATCTTGATGGACATCCAGCTGCCGGAAGTGTCCGGCCTGGAAGTCACCAAATGGCTCAAGGAAGACGACACGCTGAAAGCCATTCCCGTCGTCGCCGTCACGGCATTCGCGATGAAGGGCGATGAAGAGGTCATCCGTCAGGGCGGTTGCGAGGCCTACATCTCCAAGCCGATTTCCGTCGTGAGCTTCCTGGACACTGTGCGCCGCTTCATCGGGTAAGAGAACGCCATGACAGCCCGCGTTCTCGTCGTCGATGACATCCTTTCGAACGTGAAGCTGCTCGAAGCCAAGTTGACGGCCGAGTATTTCGAAGTCGTCACGGCGTTCAATGGCATCGAAGCGCTCGCCAAGGTCGAAGAGTGCGATCCCGATATCGTTCTGCTCGACGTGATGATGCCCGGCATGGACGGCTTCGAAGTCGCCCGCCGCATCAAAGGCAATCCCAAGACCGCGCATGTGCCGGTGGTGATGGTGACCGCACTCGATCAACCGAGTGATCGCGTTGCCGGCCTCGACGCTGGTGCCGACGACTTTCTCACTAAGCCAGTGGACGATGCCGCGCTGTTCGCGCGCGTTCGCAGTCTGGTGCGCCTGAAAATGATGACCGACGAGTTGCGCATGCGCGAGTCTACGGGCCAAAGCATGGGCCTGATCGATCCGGCGCAGACGCTGATCGACAACAACCCGACGGGGCGTATCCTTATTATCGAGGATCGTCCGGAATCCGTGGCATGGTTCACGACTGCGCTGTCGCCCGCCAACGAAGTAACGTCGGCCGACAGTTTTGAGGAAGCGCTGGTGCGTGTGCGCGGCGGCGACTACGACCTCATCGTCGTGAGTCTGGGCTTGCGCGGTTTCGATGGTCTGCGTCTTTGCTCGCAGCTCCGTTCGCTGCCGGAAGGCCGCAATGTGCCAATCCTTGTGCTGGTGAGCGATGGCGACCGCCGCAAGCTGACGCAAGCGCTGGAGATGGGCGTGAACGATTATCTCACGCGTCCGGTGGACAAGAACGAGCTCATCGCGCGCGTGCGCACCCAGCTTCGCAAGAAGAATTACCAGGACCGCCTGCGCCACAACGTGCAGCTCAGTCTGGAAATGGCGATCACCGATCAGCTCACAGGCCTGCACAACCGCCGTTACATGGCCCGCCATCTGGACAGCCTGATTTCGAACGCGCAGAAGTCGAACAAGCCGTTGTCATTCCTCATCATGGACATCGACCACTTCAAGTCGGTCAACGACACCCACGGACACGACATCGGTGACGAAGTGCTGCGCGAGTTCTCGAACCGCATCTCCGCCAACATCCGCGGCATCGATCTGGCCTGCCGCTATGGCGGCGAGGAATTCGTGGTTGTGATGCCGGATACCGATGTGGAGTTCGCCCACACGATCGCGGAGCGCCTGCGCAAAAGCGTAGAGACGAATTCGATCGAAATCAGCCGTGTGCCCAATGTTTTGAACATAACGATTAGTATCGGCATCGCGGTTTCGCAGGGCGAGGGCGACAATGCCGAGAAGTTGCTGCATCGCGCCGATCAGGCGCTCTATCGCGCCAAGCGCAGTGGCCGCAATCGCGTGGTTGCCGACGCGGCCTAATTGACCCCTTCATTGACCCCCTCTGCCTACGCACGCGACGCCCGAAAGCGGGCTGCGTGCTACAGCATCTCCCCCTTTTATGTGCTTCGCACAAAAGGGGGAGGAGGGTCTGTGTTTTCCCAAGACTGGTGTGAGGCGGCT
>DASXHQ010000014.1:0-2352 GCA_036488415.1 Rhizomicrobium sp. | reverse complement strand
GGACACCCCCCTCCAATTTTCAGAGGTTCGAATGGGAACTTTGCTGTGGGGGAGGGGTACGCCCGAAAAACCGAAAACAACCTTCGGGCGTTTTCGAAGTGAGATCAGCAGCTTAAGAGTTAGAGGCATTACGAGATGAACACGATGCAGAAGCGCACATTGGGAAACAGCGGGCTTGAAGTCTCCGCCATGGGGCTGGGCTGCATGGGCTTGAGCTTCGCCTACGGTCAGGCGCCCGACAAGAACGAGGCCATCAAGCTGCTGCACGCGGCGTATGAAAGCGGCATCACCTTTTTCGACACGGCCGAAGCCTATGGCCCCTTCACCAACGAGGAGCTGCTGGGCGAAGCACTGGCGCCGTTCCGCGACAAAGTGGTGATCGCCACCAAGTTCGGCTTCAAGGACGCGAATGCCCGCGCCGGCGTGGACAGCCGCCCCGAACACATCCGCGACGTGGCGAATGCGTCGCTCAAGCGGCTCAACACCGACCGCATCGATCTCCTCTACCAGCATCGCGTCGATCCGGACGTGCCGATGGAAGAGGTGGCGGGCACGGTGAAAGACCTCATCACGGAGGGCAAGGTGCGGCACTTCGGATTGTCGGAAGCCGCCCCGCAATCGATCCGCCGTGCGCACGCGGTGCAGCCCGTGACCGCGCTGCAGAGCGAGTATTCGCTGTGGTGGCGCGAGCCGGAAAAAGAAATCCTGCCGCTGGTGGAGGAGCTCGGGATCGGCTTCGTGCCCTACAGCCCGCTGGGCAGAGGATTCCTCACCGGCGCCATCGACGCGAACACCGAATTCGACAAGAACGACTTCCGCAATACGGCGCCGCGCTTCTCGCCGGAGGCGCGCAAGGCCAATCAGGTGCTGGTCGACCGCTTGAGCGAAATCGCTGCGCGCAAGCAGGCCACGCCGGCGCAGATCGCGCTCGCCTGGCTGCTGGCGCAGAAACCCTGGATCGTGCCGATTCCAGGCACCACCAAGCTGCACCGCCTGAAGGAGAACATCGCCGCGGCGAACATCGAACTGACCCCGGACGACCTTCAACAAATCGACTCTGCGCTGTCACACATCGCCATCCAGGGGGAGCGCTACTCGGCGCAAATGCAACACTTGGTGGCCCGCTGAGCGCGAAAAGCCCTTGCGAATTGCAGGCCGTTGCCTATCCTAAAGGGGAATCGGGAAGGGCGTACCTTCCCCGTTTCGCGCGAAGCTGAAAACAGCTCCCGCGCCATCGCACCCGGGAGACTTCGCCACGCCCATGAACCGGAACACGTTTCGCGGAGGTGGCCCAAGGAACCCCGCGGAACGCGCTGGCGCGTGAGCAAACCAAAAGGAGAGAAACATACCACCACGACGTCCACAGATGCCCGCCCCGGCTCCGGCCAAGGACGGGCCCCGCGTCAACGACGACATCCGCGCCCGCACGATCTTCCTGGTCGGCGATGACGGGCACAAATACGGAGAGCTCGGCATCGATGAGGGCCGCGCGATCGCGGAGGAGAAAGGCTTCGATCTTGTCGAGGTTTCCCCCGAGGCGCAGCCGCCCGTCGTCAAGCTGATGGACTATGGGAAATTCAAATACGAGCAGCAGAAGAAGCAGGCCGAGGCGCGCAAGAAGCAGAAGGTCATCGAGATCAAGGAGATCAAGATGCGCCCGACCATCGACGATCACGACTACGATACGAAGATGAAGGCGATGCAGCGCTTCTTCGGCGAAGGCGACAAGGTGTAGGTGACCTTGCGCTTCCGCGGTCGCGAAATGGCGCACCAGCATCTGGGCATGGAGCTGCTGCGCCGCATCCAGTCGGATACCGAAACCTTCGCCAAGCTGGAGCAGTATCCGAAGATGGAAGGCCGCCAGATGATGATGGTGCTCGCCCCGCGCTGATGCGCACTGCGTGACTGATCTGCGTATTCGTCAGGTCTGAAATCGAAGGGCTCGCGCCATCATCGCGCCATGCGGCAGACGTCCACCGGCATTGCGCTGAAGGTCGCCAACACGCTGGCCTTTTCGCTGATGTATGCAGCGATCAAGCTGGCGGGAACGTATCCCGTCGGCGAGGTGATTTTCTTTCGCTCGTTCTTCGCCCTTGTTCCGGTGCTGGCGTTCTCTGCGTGGAGTTTGGGCGTTCGCGAGGGCATCAGCACCTCGCGCCCGCTGTTCCATATCCTGCGTTCGCTAGCCGGCGTGTGCGGCATGTTCCTGAATTTTGCCGCCCTCGCTCGCCTCCCGCTGGCCGACATTACCGGCTTCAGCTTCGTGGCGCCGATCTTCGCGGTGATCCTGGCGGCTCTTATTCTGCACGAGCGCGCGGGCCCCTACCGCTGGGCCGCGGTGATGATCGGCTT
>DASXHQ010000132.1:0-5954 GCA_036488415.1 Rhizomicrobium sp. | reverse complement strand
CGCAGCATTGCCCGACCGAACTGGTCCTTATAAGTCGGATCGAGGTCGAGATAGTTCCCGGCCTGCGCATAGCTCGAACCGTGTACTGAGATCGAAAAGGCGCGCAGATAATATTTCGCGGCCGCTTTTTTCCACGCGAGTCCCCATTTGGGCACGTCTTTGGGGACACGTACCATTTCGATGGGCCGCCCGCCCGTGACCATGCCGGCGATATAGGCGCCACCGATGAAGCCCAATCCCGAATGGTCGAAATTGTCGCCGTTATAATCATCGATCACCGAAGCAAGCGCGCCCGCGCCGATGAACGGATTGAGCAGCTTGTCCTCGAAGAAGACCTCCACGGAGCTCATGGTCTGGTAGCAATAATTCTTGCCGACCACACCTTCGCCCGTTTGCGGGTTGTAAGGCGTGCCGATGCCAGACAGCAGCAACAGGTGCACGTTGTGAAGCTGATAGGCGGTCAGAATCACGATGGATGCCGGCTGGAAATAATGCGTTCCCGCACTGTCGACATAAGTGACGCCGGTCGCGTGCTTGCCGTCGGCGGTCTTCTCCACTTTCAGAACGTCGCACTCGGTGCGCAATTCGAAGTTCGGCTTCTGCATGACATAAGGGATCAGCGTCGTTTGCGGCGAGGCCTTGGAATAGTTGCCGCATCCGAATTTCTCGCAGAAGCCGCAGAAAGTGCAGGCGCCGAGCTGCATGCCGTGCGGATTTGTATACGGCTTGGACAAATTGCCGGCCGGGTGCGGGAAAGGATGCAGGCCCATTCCCGCCGCAGCCTTCCCGAACAGCGACGGCGCATAGGTCATCGGCAGCGGCGGCGTAGGGTATTCCTGGCTGCGCGCACCTTCGAACGGATTGCCGCCGGGCTGGATTTGTCCGTTGAGATTGCCGGCCTTGCCCGACGTGCCGCACAAAAGATCGAACTGATTGTAATAGGGCTCAAGCTCATCATAGGTGATGGGCCAGTCCCGAACCGTCAGACCTTCGGTAGCCTGTTTGCCGTAGCGTTGCTCGTTGTGACTTTTGATTTTGAAATCGCTCGGAAGGTAGCGCCAGATCTGTCCGTTCCAGTGCACGCCCGCGCCGCCGACACCGGTGCCGGGCAGAAACGAACCCAGCTGACGCATCGGCAGCGCCTGCTGGTCGGTGTTGTTGCGGAAAGTCAGCGTGGAATATTTGACGTTCTGGAACAGGTGATGGCGCCACATATAGCGCAACTCGTCCTGATCGAACGTGGTGGCGAAGTTCTTGGGCGTGGTCTGTGCGGCCGCACGTTCGAGCGCTACAACGTTCATGCCGGCGTCGCACAATTGCTGCGCCATGATGGCGCCCGTCCATCCAAAGCCGACAAGCACGACATCGACGGGCTTTTGACGAACGGCCATTCCGCTTAGCCCCGCTTCCAGTCGAGCCGACCGAGCAAGCCCACGGGCTTCACGGGAACCGGCTTGTTATAGGCCGTGACCCACGGCGAATAATCGTAGTGCGCGCCGGGGAAACCAATCATCTTCCAGGCGCTGCCGTTCTTGTTGCCGCCATAGATCGGATCGGAGAAGTAACCTTCCTTCACGTTCTGCAAGAACATCGTGAAGAAGGCTTTGGAATCCACGCTGCCATTTAGCTTCAGATCGCCCGACTCCATCTGCTTGAGCAGTGTGTCTTGCGTATTTGCGTCGAGATCCTTGAAGGCCTTGCCGTTATTGGCTTGTCCGACATGCCGTTCGATTTCGGCGATCGCGTGACGATAGAACTGTGCCGGCGTGAAGCGGCTTTGATAACCTTGCGCGAGCGTTCCTTTTGCCCACGGCCCCCCGAGGTAGAAGTGATCTCCCTGACCATAAGCGCCGGCAAGCTGACGGTCGATGAACTCGGGAACGCCCGCTTCCGACGCGCTGGGCCCCGTGGGATCGGCGGGAATGAGGCGATCGGCGGCGGCGGTGATGAACGCAGCTTCTACGTCCGTCAGAAATCTCGGGCGGCCTGTGGCGGCACGCGCCGGCGCATCTGTCTCGCCCTCGCGCCACGGCAAGGTGCCTTTGTAATCGTGGCTGGGCCCGCCAAGCGTGCCGTCATGCGACAAGCCGGAGGCGACGGCGCCGGAACCGAGCGCGGCTCCGAGCGTGAGTATCGTGCGTCGATCAAGCTTATTTGTGGGCTCAGAACTCATCGTGCCCTCGGAGCAAATGCTGTTGCTTTGCACAGCATCACATCCGGAACGTGATAGCCCCGCAGATGGTTCAACGGGAGCAGAAACTATTTGGCGCAGGTTCGCGACAATACGGCGCATGAACTACGCGCCTTTGGGCGATATGGCCGGTTGATCGCTTGTCGACCATCCGCCGCCCAGCGCTTTGTAAAGCGATATCAAGTCCTGGGAGAGCGCTTGCCGGCTTTGCAGAAGCTGATCTTGCGACTGGCGGTATTGCTGCTCGGCTGTCAGCACATTCACATAGGTCACTAGGCCCACCCGATATTGCCGCTCAGCCAACGTCACGGAGGATTGCGCGGTCCGGGTGGCCGATTGGAGCGCGAGAAATCGTTGTTGCTCTTTCGTGTAGCGCACCAATGCGTCCTCGGCATCTTGAATCGCCTTCAGCACCGCCGATTGATAGGCATAGAGCGCCTGCCGCTCTTCTTCCTTCTTGGCGCGGATATTGGCGCGGACTTGTCCGCCGTTGAAGATCGACCAGGTGATCTGGCCGACGCCGGCTTCGGTCAGATGGTTCGTCGACAAAACATCGCCAATCTGAGGGCCTCCCATCGACAGCAAGCCCATCAGGTTGAACTTCGGATAAAGGTCCGCGACGGCCACGCCGATCTGCGCATTGGCGGCGGCCAGTTTGCGCTCTGCCTCGCGCATATCCGGACGGCGGCGCAGAAGATCGGACGGCAACCCAACCGGAAGTGTTTGTGGAATGGCCGGGAGAGGCGCGGTCTGGTCCAGCTCGGTCGTCATTGCTTCCGGTTGTTGGCCAAGCAACACCGCGATCGCGTGTTCCTGCGCACGGATGTCCGCTTCGAGAGAAGGGATTTGCGCAGCCGTGGTATCGGTTTCGGATTTTTGTTGATTGACATCCAGTTGCGTGACGAAGCCGGCATGCGCGCGCGCCGCTGTGAGCTTCAGGACGTCGCCTGCGCTTTGATATTCCGCTCTCAACACTGCTGCGCGCGCCTGTGCCGCGCGCAGCGCCATATAATCATTCCCTATCTCGGCGGTAAGCGACACTTCGCCATCGCGCATCTGCCAAACCGCCGCTTCGGTGTTCGCTTGTGCAGCTTCTACCAAACGGCGCACGCCGCCGAAAATATCGAGCTCCCACGTGGCATCAAAACCCAGCGAATAGAAATGGCTATTGAGGCTGGAGGATTGTGGACTGCCGCCCGCGCCACCGCCACCGGAAGACCCACCACTTTGCGCCGAACCTCCACCCAGCGCCGCCAACGGGCTGGAATTGGCATGGAGTTGCAGAGCCGTACCGTTCGCGCTCACCTTTGGCAGTGCCGACGCCCCCGCGATCACTTCCTGCTGCCGCGCCTCGCGCACGCGCGATGCCGCCGCCTGAAGATCAAGATTGGATTTGAGCGCCGCGCCGATCAGCTTTTGCAATTCGGGATCGTCGATCTGCATCCACCATTGCGAGAGGTCGGCCTCACTCGCCTGCGGCACGCTCAGGGGCGCATCAGCCTTCCTCGACGGCAACTCCTGGAATTGCGCCGGTGTCTTTGTCTCCGGCTGGTGATAGTCGGGACCGACTTCGCAGCCCGCGAGCAACAGGGCGGAGGCAAGAAAGGCTCCTCTCTTCATGCCGCTCCCCCGCCAGCAGGAGCCTTCTTGGGCTTCTGCATGAGAAGCACCAGCGGCAATGCGCAGAACACCACGATCATCAATGTGTGGAAGACATCAATATAGGAAAGCATCTGGGCCTGCTGCTCGAGCCGCTGGTAAAGCAGCGCCGTCGCGGCCTTCATCGCCTCGGCTTGGGCAAGTCCCTGCCCCATGAGCGCGTGGGTCATCTGCTGAACGCCGGAGGCATAATTCGGGTTGAGCGGGTTGAGCCTCTCCACATATTGCGACTGATGCACCTGCGAGCGCTGCGCCAGCATCGTCTGCACCAGCGAAATGCCGAACGTGCCGCCCAGATTGCGGGACACATTCATCAGTGCGGAGGCCTGGTTGTTCTCGCTCGGCTTTAGGCCGACATAAGCGGCATTGGTGATCGGCACGAACAGGAACGGCAGCCCCACGGACTGGATCATGCGCGCGATGGCGGCATCGTCGAACGACATCTGCGTGTTGAGGGTGCTCATATTCCACAAGGCGATGCCTTGGATCGCGAGCGCTATGCCGATCAGATAACGCGCATCGACCTTGCCCGTGAGATAACCGCTTACCGGCATCACCAAAAGCGTGGCCAGTCCACCCATCGTCAATGCGAGTCCGGCATTGGTGGCGGTATAACCCAACACCTCCTGTAATAGCTGCGGAACGAACTGTGTTGTGCCAAAGATAATCACTCCCATGATGAGCATGAAGATGTTGGCGATCAGGAAGTTGCGCTGACCGTAGAGTTGGATTTGCACAATGGGATCTTTGCGCGACAGCTCCCACGGAATGAAGATGATGAACGAGACGAATGAGATAATCGCGAAACTCGCGATGAACGCGCTGGAGAACCAGTCGTCGCGCTGCCCGCGATCCAGCGTGATCTCCAGGCATCCCAGCGTCAGCGCCACCAGAACGAAGCCGATAAAATCGACGCTGAGCCCTTTGCTGATCAATTCCTTGCTGCGCTTTCGCAGAGCTTCCGGCTCGTCCACGAAAATGCTGACCAGAAACAGCGACAGGCAGCCGATCGGCACGTTGATGAGAAAGACCCAATTCCACGACAGATTATCGGTAATCCATCCGCCCAGCGACGGCCCCAGGATTGGGCCCACGATCACCACGATGCCATAAGCGGCAAAGGCGATGCCGCGTTTCTCTGGCGGAAAGGTATCCACCATCATGGATTGCTCGACCGGCGCGAGCCCGCCACCACCAATGCCTTGCAGAACACGCGCGATGACCAGAAAAGCCAGGTTCGGCGAAAGGCCACACATCAGCGAAGAGCCGGTGAATAGCGCCACCGAGATCATATAGTAACGCTTACGGCCAATCACGTCCGCCAACCAGCCGCTGATGGGGATAATGATCGCGTTGGCGACCAAGAAACTGGTGATGACCCACGTCGCCTCGTCATACGACGCAGACAGGCTGCCCGCGATATGCGCCAGCGCGACATTCGCAATGGAGGTATCCAGCACGACCATGAAGGTGGCGATGGAGATGACGGCGATGATGCTCCAGGGATTGCGGTTACCGGCAACCGAGCGCTCGGGCGTCCAACCGCCATGTCCGTTGCGCTTGCCATCCTTGGCCATCAGCGCACCTTGACATCGGGCTCAACGCTCATGCCGGGGCCGAGATGACATTCCTTCGGAATGCGATCCAGCACGATCTTCACCGGCACGCGCTGCACCACCTTCACATAATTTCCGGTGGCGTTTTCCGGCGGCAAGATCCCGAACGCTTGCCCCGCGCCGCGTTGGATGGAATCCACATGGCCTTTGATTTCCACATCGCAGGAATCGACATCCACCGTCACCGGCTGGCCGATGCGCATGCGCTGAAGCTGCGTTTCCTTGAAGTTCGCCGTGACCCAAATGCGTAACGGCACGATCGCCATCATCTCCTGTCCGGGCGACACATAGTTGCCCGTTGCCACCGTGCGCTGCGCGATGGTGCCGTCCACCGGCGAGACGATATGCGTGTAACCCAGCGTGAGTTGCGCGGCGGCGATCTGCGCCTTATCCACTTTGATCTGCGCCAGCGTACCGTTGATCTGCGCCCGCGCCGCATCGCGCTGGGCAGTAGAATTCTTCGCCTGCGCTGTTGCCTGGTCGATCTG
>DASXHQ010000113.1:0-13399 GCA_036488415.1 Rhizomicrobium sp. | reverse complement strand
CCCCTCCGCCATCATCATGCGGCGTGCGGACAATTTCTGCCGCGCCGCGCCGAACGGATCGGGCGCACCGCTCTTCGCAAACCAGTCTGCGCCCGTGTCGCTGATCGCGAATGTTTCGGGCGTCGTGCCGCGCGGCGCGATCCAGCCCCGCGCGCAAAACTCCGACACGATGACGGCAGAGACGCGCATTGTGCGGCCCGCGCGTTTGGACCCGGCAAGGACGAATTGCGCGTCCGCTTCCGGCGCGAGAAACAACTTCCGCTCGATCAGGCGCCGGAGCACGCGCCGTCCCTCTCGATCCGCTTCGAAGCCGCCGGCTCGCGGGGCCACTTTTTCCATCCATTCTCGTCCCAAAGCACTTGCCTCAATGTTCATTATTTGTTCTCTTTTGAGTTTGTCGCGGTAACCGTTTGACCGCGATTCTATCAAATTAAGCCTCTAAAAAGCTTCTGTCAAGCTAAAAGTCCTATTTTCCGAAAATAATACTTTCCTATGAATTCCAACGGTTTGCGGGCTTTCCCAGCACCGGCTAACGAGCTACCCGAGACCGCGTCAGCCGGAGTGGCCCCTATGAGCAAACAGATTTGCGCCGTTTCGCTCGCTGCCCTCACGTTGGCCAGCTGCGGGATTTTTGGCGGACGTGCGGATCAGGCGCTACGGCGCACGCCGAGTTTTCGCGCGGGTTATTCCGACGGCTGCGCCGCTGCCACGGCGCAGGGCGCCAATCCGCGCGACGACAAGGATTCGCTCACCGGCGAAGACAAGACATACAAACGCGGCTACGCGATGGGCTATCAGAGCTGCCAGCAGCGCTCCAAGGCGCCGGTCGGAGCGCCCACCGGTGGCCTTTCGAACCCCGGACATCCCTGATTTCGGAACAAAACCGGCCAAACGCGGTTAGTAATCTGTTAACCTTGTGGGCCGAAAGTTAATCCGCCTACGGACAGTTGTCATTGCGCCGTAACCAGTTGGGCGTAGCATCGTTCGTACAGGGGCATACATCGGGAGTGCTTTCGATGTTGGGACATCTGGTAACGACGCATCACGACGACGACGAATTCTTCGTGGCTCCTATTGAGCCGCGCTGGTTCACCTGGTTGATGCGTTTGGTGTTCGGTCACTAGGCATCCGCTAAGGCAAAGCCGGCGGATTCTCCAACAAGATAAATCTAATGTCGCGCACGGCGAACCCGCGCCGAAATTTCAGGCTGCGGCGCGGACGATGGGGAATGTCTCGTCGATCGCTGTATTCAGGCCGTCCGCGATCTCGGCAATCGAGCGGTCCAGCGTCTGAGGCCGCCAGTCGGCGTGATAAAGAATCTGCCGCGCACCATCCTCGGATCCGCCGCTAAGCGGAAGCTGAATGTCTTCCACCAGCACGGTCGTGCCGAAGCGGGTAAGATGCGGCTTCACGCAACGGCTAACCGCACCGGCCACGACTTTGCTATATCGCGCCAATCGCATGGCGCGATGCTCGGGTGGCGTGAGCGCGATCACGTCCTTGCCGGTGGGATCGACGCCTAGACCCATCGCAATTGCCGATCCCGCGAGCCGGCACATCACGGAGCCATCCCTGCGCATTTCGAGAACCGCAATTCCCGGAAGAAGATTCTTCACATCCCGGGGCTTGATGCCGGTGCGCGACGGCGGTGCACCGTCGGCCCATTGCGAAAGCCAATATCGCGCAAGCTGGCGATTCATCTCCCCGAAGCCGAGAAGTTCGACCGCACGCGCCGCAGCCAATTCGTCGTATTGTTGCAAGATAACCCCCAGACCGCGCGGAGCCTATGCCGCAGGGGTTAATGCGGTGTTAGGCGATACCGGACTCCTGCCCGCCTGTTGCGATTATTTCACGAATACTTTCGTTCGTCCCACCACGGGAAATAGCGCGGCATATCGGTCGAGACTTTGTTCGGGAAATTGGCGGGCCGCTTTTCCAAAAATGCGACAACGCCCTCTTTCACATCGCCGGATTGACCGCGCGAATAGATACCGCGTGAATCTACTTTGTGCGCTTCCATCGGGTGATCCATGCCGAGACCGCGCCACATCATCTGGCGGATGAGCGCGATGGACACCGGCGCGGTGTTGTCGCGGATTTCGACAGCAAGCTTGTGCGCTTCGGAAAGCAGCACGTCGGCATTCACGACCTTGCTGATGAGACGGCCATGCAGCGCTTCCTGCGCGTCGAATACGCGGCCGGAATAGCACCACTCCAGCGCCTGGCTGATGCCGACGATGCGCGGCAGAAAGAAACTCGATGCCGCTTCCGGCACGATGCCACGGCGCGAGAAGACAAAGCCGAAACGCGCATTCTCGGATGCCAGGCGAATATCCATCGCCAGCTGCATGGTGAGGCCAATGCCGACAGCCGGGCCGTTGACGGCACAGATCACGGGCTTGAGACATTCGTAAATGGCGAGCGTCACCCGACCGCCGCCATCGCGCACGCGTTCGTCGCTGTAATCGACGGTGGAGTCGGACCCGGCATTGCGCTCGGCGCGGCCGGGATTGCTGTTGGCATCGAAGGTGGCAGCACCGGCGGAAAGATCGGCGCCAGCGCAAAAGGCGCGGCCCGCACCGGTTACGATGATGGCGCGAACCTCGTCATCGCTGTTCACTTTGGTGAACACATCGATCATTTCGTGCATCATCGTGCCGGTGAAGGCGTTGAGCTTCTCAGGACGATGTAGCGTGAGGGTGAGGATCTGATCCTTCACCGCGACGAGGATTTCCTTGTAGGGACCGTAGGTCATGTGCCGTCTCCGATGATCTGGCGATGACTTTATTGGAGCAGGGAAACCGCACAAGCCTATGCCGCAACGTCAACCGGCCGGACGTTTGGCCTTCTTCTTTTTCTTCGGCTTCGCGGCTTTCTTGCGCGGCACCTTCAGATAGGCGGCGAGGACG
Organism: Rhizomicrobium sp.; assembly: GCA_036488415.1. GTDB lineage: Bacteria > Pseudomonadota > Alphaproteobacteria > Micropepsales > Micropepsaceae > Rhizomicrobium. Next base: position 10,490 of record DASXHQ010000113.1, on the reverse strand, counting down.
ACCGCCTGATTGTGCGTTTCGTCCTTCGCGCCATAAAGCAGCGTTGTCGTTCCCGTTGCGGCCTTGCGTAGCTCTGCGACCGCGTCCTTGTTCGCGGACAATTCCTTGCGATAGCGGCTGCGGAATTCGCTCCATTTGGGCTCTTCGTGGTGAAACCAGTTGCGCAGGTCGTCCGACGGCGCGACGTCTTTGAGCCACAAGTCGATTCCAGTCTTCTTCACACCGCGCGGCCACAGGCGATCGACAAGAATGCGCTTGCCATCACTCTTTTCCGCAGGCTCGTAAACGCGCTTGATCTTGATGGGCATGGCGCGAGTTTGCGGCAACAAACACTGGACCGCAACCACCTCCCCTTACGGGGAGGTGATAGGATATCACTCCGCGGCAGGCATCACCGAATAGCTGGTCGTCTTCACGCGAACCGGATTCTGTTCGGCATGATGCTCGGCGAGAAAGTTTTCGGCGCGCGACACCGCCAGCTTTAACTCGGCGATGGATTCGTCGATGTCCTTGCGCTGCGCTTCCAGCGCGGCGATGCGCTCGATGAATTTCTTGCGGCTATGCTGGAACTGCGCGACGCCGTGATCTTGCGAATTATAGAGGTCGAGAATCTCGCGGATCTCCGCGAGGCTGAAGCCGACGCGGCGGCCGCGCAGGATCAGCAGCAATCGGGCGCGGTCGCGCTGCGAATAGATGCGCGCGAGGCCCTGGCGTTCGGGGGTGAGAAGACCTTCGTCTTCATAATGGCGGAGGGTGCGCGAGGTGACGCCCATCTCCTTGGTCAGTTGGCGAATGGAATAAGTCCGTCCCATCATTTTTCGGACGGGGCTTTTCACCTCTCGCCCGCCTTCGTTAGCGTTTCCAAGATTATGGAAGGCTAAGTCTGCGTTGACGTGCACGTCAAGATGATTTCTGACAAAAAATCACAAAAGAAAAAGGGCGGAAACGCTGAGGTTTCCGCCGCTTCTGAATGCTGGAGGAGCCTAAGCCGCCGCCCGAACCGGATGGGATTCCTGGGTGAGGTTCTCGGCCGCGAAGTCCCAGTTCAAAAGGTTCTTGAGCACGGCCTCGAGATATTTGGGACGGGCGTTCTGGTAGTCAAGGTAATAAGCATGCTCCCACACATCGACGGTGAGAAGTGCATTCACGCCCTTCGACATCGGATCGACGGCGTTGGGCGTTTTCTCGATGGCAAGCTTGCCGTTCTTGGAGATCAGCCATGCCCAGCCAGAGCCGAATTGCTCGGCACCGGCCTTCGCGAGACCTTCGATCACTTTGTCTTCGCCGCCGAATTCCTCGATCGCCGCTTTCAGCTTGCCGGATGTCTTGCCCGATTTCGGCGCAAGGCTGCGCCAGTAGAAATCGTGATTCCACACCTGGCCGGCATTGTTGAAGATTTTCTTCTCCTTCGCGTCCTCGCTCGCTGCGGTGGCGCGCACGACTTCCTCCAGCTTCATGTCGGCAAATCTCGTGCCCTCGACGAGCTCGTTGAGCGTCTTCACATATGTCGCGTGATGTTTGCCGTAGTGAAATTCGACGGTTTTCGCGCTGATCGTGGGCGCAAGCGCGTCCTCAGCCCAGGGAAGTGGAGAAAGCTTGAAAGGTCCAGCCATGATCGTTGCTCCTCGCGGGAAAAAAGAAGCAGCGCGTATCACTGCTTTTATGACTTCTCAGTCATCTTGTTTTTGCAGCGATACGCGCCTTGCTGAATCAACGATGCAAGCAGGCAACGGTTCCGGAAATTCTCACGGAACCTTTTGTTTCTGTTCGGGAAACCTATGTGGCGACGAGGTTTTCGCGCTTCGCCCAATCGAGGGCTTTCTGCAACCCACGCTCGTAACGGTCGAACAACTCGTCGATCTCACTTTCGCTGATGATGAGCGGAGGGCAGAGCGCGATGCGATCGCCCATCAAGGGACGGGTGATGAGGCCCTCCGCTTCGATGAACTTGGAGAAAGTCGGTGCGACGGCTTTCGCGGGATCGAATGTGCCTTTGGTCTTTTTGTCGGACACCAACTCGACGGCGCCGATCAGCCCCACGCCTGAGGTTTCGCCCACCATGGGGTGCTCGGCCAGTTTGGCGAGGCGCTTCTGGAAGCGCGGGCTGACCCTGCGGACGTGATCGAGAATGTTGCGTTCCTGATAGAGCTCGATGGTTTTCAACGCGACGGCGCTCGCCACCGGGTGGCCGGAATAAGTGAAACCGTGGCCCAGCGTTCCGATCTTGCCGGACTCCGCTTCGATGATGTCGCACAACTCCGGCGAGATCATCACCGCGGCGATGGGCAGATAGGCGGAGGACAGCGCTTTCGCCACCGTCATCGTGTCGGGTTGAAAACCATAGGTCTCACAGCCGAACCAGTTGCCGGTACGCATGAAGCCGGTGATGACTTCGTCGCTGATGAGCGGAATATCGTGTTTCGCCAGCACCTTTCCGATGGCTGCGAAATAGCCCTTGGGCGGCAGGATCACGCCACCCGCACCCTGCAAGGGTTCCACGATCATCGCGGCGATGGTGTCGACGCCTTCGCGCTCGATCAACGCTTCGAGACTATTCGCCATGCGTTGCGAGAATTGCTCTTCGCTCTCGCCGGCTTCCGCGTCGCGATAATAATTCGGGCAATCGGCGAATTTCACGAAATCCAGCGGCAAATCCCAGCTGCGATGATTACCCGGCAAGCCGGTAAGGCTGGCGCTGGCGATGGTGACGCCGTGATAGGCCTTGGTGCGCGAGATGATTTTCTTTTTCTTCGTGCGGCCCAGCGCGTTGTTCACATACCAGAACAGCTTCACTTGCGTGTCGTTCGCTTCCGATCCGGAATTGGCAAAGAACACTTTGCCGGTATGAAATGGTGAGACTTCTTTCAGCTTCTCGGCAAGCGTGATGCCGGGCTCATGGCTGCGCCCCGCAAACAGGTGGCCATAAGCGAGCTTCCGCATCTGCTCGGCGGCAACATCGGCCAGCACCGTATCGCCCCAGCCCAGCGACGTACACCACAGGCCCGACATGCCCTCGATGTAATCCTTGCCGTGATCGTCATAGACGAACACGCCTTTGCCGCGCTCGAAGATCACCGGTCCCGTTTCGCGATGTTTTACGAGATTGGTGTAGGGGTGCAGGATCGACTGCACGTCGCGCATCTGGGTGTTGGAAAGCGGCATGATATTCTCGCCTTTGAATTGCCGCGAGACTATCAATCGCGCTTCTTCGGCACCAGCTTCACGGTCGAGCTTGCCTTGGCGAGCACTTCGCCCGCCTCGTTGCGCAGCAGGCCTTCGACGAAGGCGGTGGAGCGCCCCATGCGTTCGATCCAGGCTTCCGCGATGACGAGGCCCGGACGCGCGGAGGCGAGAAAGCTCACCTTGATCTCCAGCGACAGCGGATTGCCCTGCTCCTGCTTCGCCATGATGACGTTCGCCATCGCCATGTCGATCCAGCCAGTGACAAAGCCGCCCTGCACGATACCGCCGGAATGACACATCTCCATCGTCGGGCGGAAATGAATCACTGCGCGGCCCGATTGCGCGCCATTGTCGACAAGTTTCTCGAAGGCCAACGCGGCAGCGACCCCGCTGGGCCTGGGATGAGATGAAGGTTCTTTGTCCAAATTGTCCCCTGGATTCACTCGGCCGATGCGATGGCGGAAGCATCGGGCTCCGTGCTCATCTGGGCAAGCTTGATGGGCGCCGTTTCCTTCATCAGCGCCATGGCGATGACACCGATCACGCCGCTGCCCAGCGAATAGAGTGCGGGCGCCAGCGGGCTACCAGTGATGTGCATCAGCCAAGTGATGACGACCTGTGTCGTGCCGCCGAAGATGGCGATCGAAATCGCATATATCGTACCGAACACCACCCCGCGTATCTGCTTGGGAAGGCTTTCGGTCAGTGCGGCATAGAACGGCGCGAAGCTGATCGTGCCGAGAAGCTGAAGAAAGGCGGAACCTGCAAGCAGCGCCGTCGCGCTGCGCGTGTCCACCATCCACAGATAGACCGGATAGACGGTGAACAGATAGATCGCGCGCGGCACCACCATCACCGGCCAGCGGCCGATGCGATCCGAAAGCCAGCCGCCAAACTGCATGCCGATCACGCCGCATACGCCCAGCATGAGCGTCGCGGAAAGCGAAACCATTGCATCCATGTGCAGAACGGTTTCGGCGAATGTCGTCATGTAGTTGGTGACGTAAGTGAAGATCGTTGCGCTGGCCAGAATGATGAGGCCCAGAACGATCGCTCGCGCGTTGCTGCGCAGGAGCATTGCGGTACGGCCCGTCTGCACGACCGTGTGCGCACTATCGGATAGATGCAGCGTTTCAGGCAAGCTCTTGCGCACCAGAAGACCGAACGGAAGCGTCAGAGCACCCAGCGCGAAGGCAATGCGCCAACCATAGGTCGCGAAACTCGCCGGATCCATCAGGCTGGTTAGCGTTACGCCGACAAGGCCGCCGACAACGCTCGCCATATACTGACTTCCGCCCTGCCACGCTGCGTAGAAGCCCCGTTCGCGAAGCGGAGCGGCTTCCATCAGAAATGCGGTGGACGACCCCACTTCGCCACCCAGCGCAAATCCCTGCACCATACGCGCGAGCACGACGAGAATCGGCGCAGCCACGCCGATGGCGGCATAAGATGGGATGAGCGCGACGGTGAGAATGGCCGCGCCCATCATTGCGAAGCTCAACAGCATCGCTGGCTTGCGGCCGACCTTGTCCGCATAACGGCCCAGCACCACCCCGCCCAAGGGACGCATCGCGAAGCCCGCGCCGAAAGTGCCGAGCGACAGCATCAGGCTCGCATAGGAATCACGCGTGGGGAAAAACGTGTGGCCGATCTGGACCGCGAAGAAGGCATAGGTCACGAAGTCATAGAATTCGAGCGCATTGCCGATCACCGCGGCTGCGACATGCCGCTTGGACAAAGTGACCGGCGGCGCGCTCATGATGCGAGAAACGCGCGCATGATGCGTTCCGCTTCTTCAGGCTGATCCCGGTGCACGCCATGCCCGGCACCTTGGAAGACCTCCAGCTTTGCCGTTCCTTTCGGCATCGCCTCGAATATTTCGCGCGCGCAGATGACGGGCGTTATCGGGTCGTAGTCGCCAACCGTGATCAGGGTCTGGCATTTGATTTTCGGCAAGCTGCCGCGCGCATCCATGCTGCGCATCTCGCCGGTCGCAAAATACTGCATTGTGTCGCCGCGCAGGATGGCGCGGCGCCTTGCCTGCGCCTGCAACTCGGCATTGCCGCCCGGCGGATTGTAGAACGGCATGCACACGCGCATGTAATCGGCGATGGCCTCCGCATCGGTCGTCGTCCAGAACCGTTCGGCAACGCTTCGAGCCTCCTGGCCGCCGCGCTCTTCCATGAGCCGATAGGTCTCATCGAAATGCATGCGCGCCGCCGTGGAAGAGAGAATGAGTTTGGCCGGATGATCGGGATGCCGCGCCGCATAGGCCATCGCCACCATGCCGCCGAAGGAATTGCCATAGACGACGGGCTTCTCGATCCCCAGCACGTCGCAGAATGCCTTCACATCATCGCCCCATTGCGCCAATGTCAGCGACGATTGCTCGCCGGTCGAGCGGCCATTGGCGCGATGGTCGATGTACACAACCTGATGCGTATCGGCGAAGCGGTCGAAATAGGGCCGCATGGTCGAATGATCGAAACCCGGACCGCCATGCATGACGATGAGGGCTGGCCTTTCGATCATGCGTTCGCCGGCCACGGCAAGCGCAGAACCTACGGTGTCGAAGAAAATGCGCGCTGTGCCGACATCAGCAAACATGTACCGATCCTGGTAGTAAGCCGCCGCCCGGCTATTTTGACGAAACCTGTTCCGAGGCGCCAAGCATGCGATGAAGCGGATTGGCGAGCAACCATGCCAGCACGCCGCCAACCGCCGCGATGCCGCCTTCCATCGCCCAGAAACTCGCAGGCGCCATGTGCTCATAGTAGGAGCCAATCCATCCCACGATGATATTGGAGACAAAGAGCGAAAGGAAAGCGGCGCCTATCAACGTCGCTTTCCATCCCGGCGGCGCAGCACGCGATACAAGCGCGAGCAGCGGCGGCCAGTAATAGAGAAACGCAATGCCAAGCAGAACGTCATAGGCCACGGGATATATCGCTGGCACCCGCGGGCTGAGCACGCATCCGATCACCAACAGGAAATTGGCCAACGCCGCCATCCATGCGCCCTGGCTGATCTTTTTGATCTCGCTGGGCTCGCCGCCGTGATTGTCCTGCCATTTCCACAACGCGATCAGGACCGGCACGAAGACGATGCTGATGAACGGGTCGATGGAGTTGAACCATGACGTGGGAATCCGGAAGCCAAAGACATCCAGATTCACATGCGCGTCGATCCAGACCAGATTCATGTCGGTGTTCTGATAGTAGGCGACGGACTGGAACACCGTCAGCGCCATCGTGACGGCGAGCACGGCGATGATCTTGAGTTGCTTTGCATCCAGCGGCGCGTGGACGGCTTGGGTGCGGTTGGCCGCCGGTGTTTCCTCCGTCAGGGTGCGATAGCCCGCAAGATAGGTCGCAAGGCCCGTGAGCATCAGGATGCCGGCGAGCCCGAAGCCCGCATGCCAACCGTAAAGCTGCGCCAGCAATCCGCAGATCAGCGGCCCCAGCGTCGCGCCGACATTGATGCCCATGGAGAAGATGGAATAGCCGCGCGTGCGCCCCGGCCCATCGTCTTCTGCATAAAGCTGGCCGACCTGGGTGGAAATATTGCCTTTCAGCAAGCCGCAGCCGGTGATGAGCAGGAACAGCGCCAGCAGGAAGGACTGGTCGAACGCCATCGCGATGTGACCGCCGCTCATCAGGATGGCGCCCGTCACCACGGCGTTGCGCCGTCCCATCCAGCGATCCGCGATGAAGCCGCCGAACACCGGCGTGAAGTAAACGAAGCCCGTGTAGAGGCCATAGATCTGCGAAGCCAGCGCCAGCGTGCTCATCCGTCCGAAGACCGATTCGAGGCCGGTGCGGAATGCCGCGAAACCCGCGACATGCTCGATATGGCCGGGCAGGAACAGCGCCTGGCTCATATAGAGCACCAGTAGCGCCGTCATGCCGTAATAGGAGAAGCGCTCCCACGCCTCGGTGAACGCAAGATAGGCAAGCGCTTTGGGTTCGCCGAAGAAGGTGGCGGACTTCTTCAACGTAGCCGCTTGCGCGATGTCAGACATGTACTTTGGTCATCCGCCCCAATTCCGATTTCTCAGCCTCGGAAAGATCGAGACCGGACGCAATGGCGAACTGCTTTTCCGCCCCCGCTTTGTCGCCGCTCCACAACAACGCCGCGCCCCATTTTAGATGCAGGCGGCCCCAGTTCGGCGCATATTTGTTGGCTTCTTCCAACTTGGCGACCGCGAGATCGGAGCGCTTCTTAGCGATCAGCGACTCGCCCCACATCTCCAGCGGGTCGGCGAAGTGCGGGCCTTTCTCATGCGCGGTTTCAAACTTCGCGATGGCGGCATCGTAATCGCCCTTCTGGAGCAGCATCGCGCCCCAGTCGGCATAAGCGAAAGGAATCGATGGCGCCTGCTTCACTGCCTTTGCGAACCAGAACGCAGCGCCGCTCCATTTCTTTTCAAGCGTCTCGATGTTCCCCCGCATGCGCACGCACACATAGCAATCGCCCGGCGTCTTATCGCTGAGCGCGTGCGCGGCGGCGAAATCGCCGAGCTGCGCTTTCGCCAGCGCCGTGTACGGCCATATTTGCCGCGCCAGGACGGTTTCGGCACCGGGGCGAACAGCCGGAATGGCGCGCGCAATCGTTTCGAACTGGTTCTCCACGGCCGCGGTATCGGCGGCGACGGCGGACGGGTCGCCGGCCGTGAAATCGCTCTCGACCTTCGCCGGATCGGCGTAGAACGCACCGATGCCCGAAGGCAGCGTGACATTCGCCCAGGCGCGGCGCGACGCACCGGGCTCGTGCAAAAAGGCAAGACAGTCCGCGATATACGCTCTGCTGGCTTCGGCGATGTTCGCATAATCGGGAAGATCCGCGGCGATGCGGTGTTGCATCAGCGCCGTCTCGAAATCGCCGGTCTGCATAGCTTCAAGACCGGTGTTCGCCGGTATCGAAATCGCGCGCGCCCGTCCGCTCAACTGATCGTTTGTATTCGCGAGCAGCGCACGCGCCTTGTGCATATCCATGAGCCCCTGCTCGGTATAGCCCAGTGCAAATTCTTCGCTCGCAATGTTCTGCCAAGCCAGAACGAAATCCGGATCGATCGCCAGCGCTTTGCGATTTTCTGCCGGCGCGAGCAATGGGTCGGTGAGCTCATAGGCCGTCGAGATGCCCATATGGGCCCACAGCCGGTCTTCGCGGTCGCCATTTTCGGCCAGCGCCCGGTAAATCAGCATTGCGTTCGCATGATCCCGGATGTTGGCGAGATAGACCGCGTAGCGATAAGGCTGGGTGTAGTGGTAGATGGCCCCGGCCGTCTTCTGCACCAGCGCGCCGAAATCGGCTTCGCTTCCGGTGACAGTTGTGCCGCCCGCGCCATTGCTGCGCGAGGTGATCGCGATACCGTCTTTCGTTCGATAGATCTCGCCGGTGATACGCGTCTGTTCGCCAAGCCATCCGGCCAGCGTCCGGTAGAAATCGCCCACCGATATGCCCGTGTTCGGGATGAACACCTTGATGCCGTCGTCCCAGCTGTTGGCATAGGATTTTCCCGGACGTCCGGAATTGGTAGCTTCCTGCATCGAAGCGAGCTTGTCCTGCAACTGAGCGGCGATGGCTTGGCCGGTCAGTCCGCGCGCCGCGAGATCGGGTGGCACACTGAAGGCTTCGATCACCAGGCTGTCGTCATGCGCCGCGGTCCACACCAGCGCCGTAAGCCCCGTAACAATCGCAACCACCACCAGCGCCAGCGCCACCTCGAAAGTAACTTTCACGACGTCGCTGGTATGCCGGACGATCAGCGACCAATGGCGTAGCTGATCCTCGCGGCGCAAATCTTCTGCCTGCAGTCGCGCAACCTCCGCCTGTTCGCGCGCAAGCCGGGTTTGCTGTTCGAGAAAAGCATCGGCCTTCTCGCGACTTGCATAGGCAAGTGCTGCGAAGGCTGCGGCGTGGGATGGTCCGGCGCCGCCCGATTCGGAATCATGATCTTCAGCCATGCGAGGCCTTTGCAAGTTGAGCCGTCTCTGCCGGTGTCAGATAAAGGCGCGAGGCGCGGGCGAATTGTTTTTGAGCTTCGGTTTTGTTGCCCACATATAGAAGAGCTTCGCCCCATTTCAGATGCAGACGGCCCCAGTTGGGTGCGTATTTTTCGGCTTCTTCGAACTTCGCCAGCGCCAAATCGGAGCGGTTCTTCGCGATCAGCGCCTCGCCCCACATCTCCAGCGGATCGGCGAAATGCGGGGACTTCTGGTTGGCGGTCTCGAATTTCGCGATGGCGGCATCGTAATCGCCCTTCTGAAGCAGCATCGCGCCCCAGTCGCTATCGGCAAACGGGACCGACGGCGACCGCGCCGACACCATCGCAAACCATTGTGCGGCGCCCGCCCAGTCTTGGTTCATCGCCGCGATATTGCCGCGCATGCGCACGCACAGATCGCAATCGAGCGGCGTCTTGCCGATCAGCGCCAATGCGCCCTTCATGTCGCCGGTATGCGCCATCGCCGCCGCCGTGTACGGCCAGATCCGGCGTGACAGGGTGTAGGGCGCGAAAGCTTTCGTGAAAGGTGGAATATCTGCAAGAGGCTGCAGAAACTTTTCGAACGCGTCGGTCTTTTGGATAACGGAATCCCATTCGTTCATATCGTAAAGAACACTGACTTCAAAGGGGCGATAATCTATAGCGGCGATGCGGTCAGACGGGACCGGAACGCTGCTCCAATCCCCGCGCGCCGCGCGAAGATCGTGTTGCAGGGCCTCATTGCGCGCTGTCTCCGAACGGCAAATCTCGGCGATGCTCGAATAGTCGGGCTGAAGGTCGCATTGCGCGGCTTTCCGGTTTGCCTCGACGAAATCGCCCACGATCCCCACAGCCAATGCCTGACCGGCAGGCAGGCTGATCGCGCTCGCACGCGCGCTCATCTCGCCGTCGCCCTTCTCAAGCAACGCCACGCCTTTTCGTGCGGCTGTCAGCGCAGCCTCGTCGTGACCGGTCGCGTATTCTTCGTTCGATATGTTTTGATAAGGGAGCGCGAAGCGCGGTGCCAGCGGTATCGCCAATGCCTGGGTTTTGGCGGCGTGCAGCGGATCGGAAAACTCTTCGCGCGTACCCAATCCCATATACGCCCAAATGCGATCGCGCGCAGATCCGCGCAGCGCCAGCTTTTGCAGGATCGTGAACGAGGCCGCTCTGTCGCTCTGCGAACCGCGAATGAGATAGATGGCATAACGAAACTGTTGCGTGCGGGCATAGACGGCTTCCGCCGCTTTCTGCATGAGCGCATCCAGATCGTGCTCGCTGCCGCGCACCGTATCGCCGGCCTCGCCAGAGGCCCGCGTTG
>DASXHQ010000077.1:0-16469 GCA_036488415.1 Rhizomicrobium sp. | reverse complement strand
CGGCGTGGGATCAGGTGCATCCGAAGCAGAACGCACCTGCCAAGCCCGTGCCGAAAGCTCCCGGCGCGAGCCCCGTGCACTGAGCATATTGGATAGGGGCTGTCGGTGGGATAGCCTCGATTGTCTGGATAGCACTCCCAGAACGCGGAGTTTCGCGATTTGCCGGACTCTGATTATCGTTCGGTGATGGACTGGGGGGTACTGGAAGAGCGGATCGCTGGGGCGGCGAATCGCTTCTGGAACGGCAGCGGCGAGCGCAAGCCGTGGCTCCGGCGTGTGCTTGCAGTGATCCTGTTCTTTCTGATCCCGGGGCCGGTCCTCTATCTGTTGATCTTCCGGTTCCTGCCTGTCCCGTTCACACTGGAGATGGTCATCAATGTCGTCACGCTGAACCAGACGCATTATTCCTGGGTGGGCGACAACGTGTCGCCCTACCTGAAACAGGCAGTAATCGCTTCGGAGGATCAGAAGTTCTGCTTCCATCACGGCTTCGACTGGGTGGAGATCGACCACGCGATCAAAAGCCATGAGCGGCACCCTAGGCATAAGCTGCGCGGGGCTTCCACGCTCAGCCAGCAGACCGCGCGCACGCTGTTCCTGGTTCCGTGGCGCAGTTGGGCACGCAAGGGAGCCGAAGCTTATCTGACGGTACTGATGGAGTTCTTCTGGCCCAAGGACCGCATCCTCCAAGCCTATGTGAACACCGTCGATTTCGGGCACGGAAATTTTGGAGCGGAAGCCGCGGCGCAGAACTACTTCCATGTTCCGGCCTCGGCGCTTAATCCATACCAGTCGGCAAGGTTGGCCGCGATCCTGCCTGATCCGGATGTGTGGAAGGCGGTGCAGTCCGGTCCCTATGTCACCCGCCGTACGCGGACGATCATAGGGCGAATGGGAGACGTGCGGCGCGACGGGCTGAACCGATGCGTCCAGTAGGGATTTGCCACACTAGGACTTGACCCCCGCTTTCACTAGATTGCGCCAATCATGCGCAAGCTGACCCATCTTCTGCTGTCGCCGCCGTCGCGCTTTGCGCGGCTCGTTATCGGCGAAAAGCGCCTTAGTTGCGATTGGGTAACACCGGAAGACCTATTCAGCCATCTGCCGGTGTTCGTCGATCTGGATGGAACGCGCTGCGATGGCCTGTGGGCCATCGTCGATCATCTGGAAGGCACCTACACCGATCAGCCGCTGACGCCGGAAGGCCCAAACGCCCGCGCGGAGTCGCTGCGCCTGCTCGATTGGGCGATGGGCCCGCTGATGGAAAGCGTGACGCGCAAAATCGTGTTCGAGAAGGGCTCGCAGCGCTACACTGGAACGCCCGTCACCCGCGCGCCGGACATGGACATCGTGCGCAAAGGCCGTGAAGCATTGAAGCCGGTGTTAGCGAAACTCGGCGAGGCGGCGGAGATGAACGGCTATCTTGCCTCGCGCGAGGTTTCGCTGGGCGATCTGGCGGTGGCGGCGCATCTCTCCGCGCTGGACTATTTCGGCGAGGTGCCGTGGGCCGATTTTCCCGCCATCGCCGAATGGTACATGCGGATGAAATCGCGCCCGTCATTCCGCTCGCTGTTGAACGATCGCGTGCCCGGCCAGCCGCCGGTGTCGCATTACTCCGATCCCGATGCCTAAGCGCGACCCGCGTACCGAAATCCGCGCCCGCGCGCTGACGGAAGGCTTCGATGTGGTGCGTTTCGCCAAAGCCGAAGCGCCGCCCAATGCCGCCGAGGCCCTGGCATCGTTTATCGGCAAGCAGCGCCATGGCACGATGGAGTGGATGGAAAAGAATGCGGATCGGCGGGCCGATCCGAAAACACTGTGGCCGGAAGCAAAAACCGCCATCGTGCTCGGCATGAACTACGGGCCCCGCAACGGTTATTATGATCGTCCGATACCCAAAGACCGCGCCGCAATTTCGGTTTACGCGCAGGGCGATGACTATCACGACGTGATGAAGACGAAGCTCAAGAAGCTGGGCGGATGGATCGCGCAGGATTTTTCCGCCGATGTAAAAGTGTTCGTCGATACAGCGCCAGTGATGGAGAAACCGCTGGCGCAATCGGCCGGCGCGGGTTGGCAGGGAAAGCACACCAATCTGGTTTCACGGCTCTATGGCTCGTGGCTGTTCCTGGGTTCGGTATTCACGACCTTGGAGCTTTCGCCGGATGAGCCGGAGATCGATCACTGCGGCGGCTGCCATCGCTGCCTCGATGTCTGTCCGACAGATGCATTTCCCGCGCCGTACCAGATCGATGCGCGGCGCTGCATCTCGTATCTGACCATCGAGCACAAGGATCACATCCCACTCGAATTTCGCGAACCGATGGGCAATCGCATTTATGGCTGCGACGATTGCCTGGCCGTGTGTCCCTGGAACAAGTTCGCCAGCCTCGCGCGCGAGATCAAACTGCGCGCGCGAGCGGAGCTGGTGCAGCCGAAATTGTCGGAGCTGGCGAAACTGAACGATGCCGAGTTCCGTGAAATCTTCCGCGGCTCGCCGATCAAGCGCATCGGCCGCGACCGTTTCGTGCGCAATGTCCTCATTGCCATCGGCAATTCCTGTGATGCGAAACTGGCGCCAAATGTGGAAGAGCTGCTGAACGATCCGTCCTCACTTGTTCGCGCAATGGCGGTGTGGACGCTGAACAAAATCGCGCCGGAGCGGGCGAGGGCGTTTGCTTCCGTCAACGCGAATGCGGAAACAGATACCGGTGTGCAGGAGGAGTGGGCTAGGGTTTTGCCGGAGTCGCCGGTGCGGGCTGGTTGAGCGAGCTCAGACGATCGCGTGCTGTTGACGCCGCCGCACTGCGCGGCGATTGCGCGACGACAGCCTGCCAGTCGGCTTTCGCACTGGCCTGATCGCCAGCCTCCATCTTGAAGTCGCCACGCATTTCCAGCGCATCGGAATTGCTGGGTGAAAGCTTCAAGGCTTGATCGATGTCCGCGTGGGCCTGAGCCTTCTTGCCGAGCGCATGGCGGGCGCTGGCGCGCAGGACAAGAATATCGCTCCGGCTCGGAGAAATGCCGAGTGCGGCCGTCAGGTCGTTGTCGGCGGAAATCCAGTCCGGCTTCAACGCAAAGGCGCGCGCGCGATCCAGATACAGATCCGCGTCGCGCGGCTTGAACGCGATAGCTGCAGAGAAAGAGGCCTGCGCGCTGTCGGCCTTGCGCGCGAGCAGCCACGCGTTGCCGGCCTGATCGTACAGTTCCGCGCGGTCAGCGGAAGTGGCGGCGGCGCGCGCCAGCGAGTCGAGCTTGCCGGCAGCTTCGGCATAGCGATGCAACGCCACCATCGCCACGGCTTCGCAATGGATCGCGGAACCGCCGCCGCCGTTCTTCTGCCAATCGCTCGCCGCGTTCAGCGCGTTCTGTGGCGCCGAGCGAATGAGAAGTAGGCAATTGTCATAGCGATTCTGGCCGCCAATCGATGGGTCGTCGAGCACCGAAACCTGCGCGGTGGCAGGGCTCATCGCCAACAGGGTAAAGACAAGAGATAAGGAAAAACGCATGGAGGTAGAAAAGCGGCCCCATTGCGCGAAAGCAAGCGGGCCAACCTGACTTCGCCGACAGACTTCCCGCCGCGCTTCAAATAGGCAATTGTCGCGCCAGATTTGTTATGGATTGTCCGTGCCGTCCGATTCCGACAAGCCCGCCATTCTGCAGGTGATCCCCGCTCTCGAAACCGGCGGCGCGGAGCGCTCGGCGCTGGATGTTGCTGCAGTTCTGGTCCGTGAAGGCTTTGCGGCGCTGGTTGCTTCGAAGGGCGGGCGGATGGAACAGGAGCTTGCCAATTCCGGCGGTGAGATCATCCGTATCAACGCTGCCTCGAAATCGCCGCGCATCATGCTGTCGAATGCGTTCGCGCTGCGCGATCTGATCCGCAAGCGGAACGTGAAGCTCATCCATGCGCGATCCCGCGCGCCGGGCTGGAGCGCACTGACGGCAGCGGGCATGGCGGGCATCCCGTTCGTGACCACCTATCACGGCATCTATAACGCCAGAAATCCGCTGAAGCGTTTCTACAATTCCGTGATGGTTCGCGCCGATGCGGTGATCGCCAATTCGCAATGGACCGCCGATCACATTCTGCGCGAATATCGGAAAGGTCCAAAGCGTCTCGTGGTGATTCCGCGTGGCATCGATCCTGTCACTTTCGATCCGGCATCGATTCCACCAGACAACATTGCGCAGATGCGCAAGACCTGGGGTGTCGCGAACAACGATTTCGCGGTCCTGCTTCCCGGCCGCCTGACGCGGTGGAAAGGGCAGGGTGTCCTCGTCGATGCGATGGCCGTCCTCAAATCGCGCGGCGCACTCGGCAATGTGCGCGCCATTCTCGCCGGCGATGCGCAAGGGCGCGACGGCTATGAAAAAGAACTGCACGCAAAGATCGAACAAGCCGGACTGTCGGATCATGCCCTGATTGTCGGGCATGTAAGCGATATGCCAACGGCCTATGCGGCGTCGGATGTCGTCGTCTCCGCTTCGACCGATCCGGAAGCGTTTGGCCGCGTGGCGGCGGAAGCTTCCGCGATGGCCAAGCCGGTGATCGCCGCGGATCATGGCGGCGCGCGCGAAACGGTGCTCACTAACGTCTCTGGCTTTCTCGTCCCGCCGGGCGACGCCGAAGCGATGGCCGTCGCGCTGGAGAAAATCATCGCCACGCCGCCGCATGGCCGGATCAACATGGGCATGGCGGGCCGCGCACACATCATTCGCAATTATTCGCGTGAACGCATGTGCAGCGAAACAATCGAACTGTATCGCTCACTGATTCTCGCCTGAGCCGGGTGGACCGGAGTTCTTCATCTGCTAGGCTCGTTTCACAGGCCGGAGGGACCCCATGACATTCGCGCGTTACGCCTTGCTCGCGTTCTTTTCGTTTTTGCTGATCGCGGCGCCTGCCGCGCAGGCCCAGCCGGCGCCTGCGCCGACAACGCAGGTGCATGTCGCGCCATTGCCCCCGGTGGCGCAACCAGCCGCGCCTGCCTTCGATGCCGAAAAAGCGACCAACGCCTATCTGGCGACGATCAACGGCGCGGCGCGCGCCAAGTCGAACGCTTATTTCGAGGGCGGCTACGTCCTGACCCCGGTGGATGCGCTGTGGGCCATCGCGATTTCCGCATTGTTGCTGTGGTCGAAGATATCCGCGCGCATCCGCAACTGGGCGCAGGGCGTTACCCGCTCCCGCTTCTGGCAGGTGCCGCTCTATGTTGCGGTCTACACCGTGATCGTTTCGGTGCTATCGTTCCCGCTCACCGCCTATGAAGAATTCTTCCGCGAGCAGGCCTATGGCATGTCGAACCAGGATTTCGGCGGCTGGATGGGCGATTTCTCGAAAGATTTTCTGATCAACATTATCGCGTCGATGGTTGTCCTTACGATCATCTATGCGGTGATCCGTGTGGCGCGGCAGACCTGGTGGCTGTGGGGCACGCTTGTGGTCGTCGCGTTCATGGCGCTCGGTTCGCTGGTCTATCCGGTGTTCGTCGCGCCGATGTTCAACGACTATACGCCGCTCAAGGAGGGGCCGCTGCGCGAGAAGATTTTATCGCTCGCCCGTGCCAACGAAATCCCGGCGACGAACGTTTACGAGTTCAACGCCTCCAAGCAGACCAAGCGCATCTCCGCGAATGTCTCCGGCTTCTGGGGCACGACGCGCATTTCGCTGAACGACAATCTGATGAAGCGCAGCAAGGATGACCGTGAAATCCTCGCCGTGCTGGGCCATGAGATGGGGCACTACGCGCTCGGTCACAACTATACCGGCTTCACATGGTTCGGGCTGGTGTTCTTCGTCGGCTTCGCGTTCATGAATTTCGGCTATCGCTTCCTCACCGGGATTTTCGGCGGCAACTGGGATGTGCGGACGATCGACGACCCCGCCGGTTTGCCGGTGCTGGCCGCGCTGTTCGCGTTCTTCTTCCTGCTCGCGACACCGGTGACGAACACCATCACGCGGACGTTCGAATCGCAGGCCGATATCTTCGGCGTCAACGCGGCGCGCCAGCCGGATGGATTTTCGGAGGCGACCTTGCAGCTCAGCGAATACCGCAAGCTCGATCCGTCGCCGTGGGAAGAATTCGTGTTCTACGATCATCCGTCTGGCCGCACCCGCATCCACATGATGATGCAATGGAAGGCGGAACACCTGAACGATTGGGACATCAGGAACGGTCCCAAATCGCCGCAGTGACCGGTTTCTCCCTCAGCATCGAGCTGCCCGGCGCGGCGCTCCATTGCGCGGCGCACAGCCATCATCCCTGGCCCGATGTGACTCTCTCTGCGCAGGAAGAAGCGTGGCACGATGCGGCGCGGCTGCTCGACAACAAGTGGGGTTATGTTTTCGCCAAGGTCATTCCCGCGGCGCAAAAACATATCGCGCGGCAGATCGGCTTGCCCGATCCCACGAGCGTGGTATTCGGGCCGAACACGCATTCGTTCGTATTGCGGCTTCTTTCTTGCTTCGACTTTGGAAAGCCTGTTCGCATTCTGACGACAGACTCGGAGTTCCATAGCTTCGCGCGGCAGATTGCGCGGTTGGAAGAGGGCGGCGCGGTTGCCGTGACCCGCGTTCCCACCGAGCCGTTCGACAGTTTCGAGGATCGGTTCGCCACAGCCGCTACCAAGGGCGGCTACGATCTGGTGTTCTTCAGTCATGTGTTCTTCGATTCCGGATTCATGGTTCGCGATTTACCGAAGATTGTCTCGGCGGTCCCGGACAAGGACACGTTCATCGTGGCGGACGGCTATCACGCGTTCATGGCGGTGCCGACGGATTTCGGCGCGCTGGCCAGCCGCGCGTTCTACCTTGCAGGCGGCTACAAATATGCGATGGCGGGCGAGGGTGCGTGCTTCCTGCATTGCCCGCCGGGCTATGGCGCCAAGCCGCGCGACACTGGATGGTATGCCGGGTTCTCCGCGCTCGAATCCGGCGGCAACAGCGTTCCTTATGCCGCCGACGGCAGCCGCTTCTTTGGTGCGACTTTCGACGTTACCGCGCTATATCGTTTTAACGCCGTTCAGGATTGGTTGGCCGCCGAAGGTTGGACCATCGCGAAGATGCTGATGCATGTGCGTGGCATCGAGCATACTTTCCTGGAAGCGATCCAAGACAGCACAACACTCGACCCTTTGTCTCTGCTCATCGCGGATGAAGCAAAACGTGGACGCTTCCTCTGCTTCCGAATGGAGCAGGCAGGCGCGATCAAGGCGAAGCTCGCGGCGAAGAACATCATCGTCGATTACCGCGGCGATAGGCTGCGCATCGGCTTCGGCATCTATCACACCGAGCACGATGCGCTGCGGCTGGCGCGCGCGTTGGTGGACTAGGCCTTCACCAGTCTCTCGAATGCGGCGACCAGCGGGTCTTCGGTTTCGAAGACATAGTCCACCGTCTGCGCCGTTACCGATCCGGACGCGCCTTTGCGGCGCAGCAGCGTGATGGCATCGGCCAGCTTGTCGTTCGGGCACAGCAGGGCGTATTCGCCGGTGATGTTGCCCTTCGCGGGCCGGGACAGAACGGTTACGCCGATCTTCGCCACGGCCTGAAGCGCGGCGTCAGGCTTGCCGTTCAGCAGGGCGCGCAAAACATAGGAGGTCTTTGCGCGTTCGCGGGCCGCCAGCCGCGCGAGCAGGCTCTTGGCGGTGCCGGCGATTTGCGCCGTCCATGTCACGGAAAGGCTGGCCGCGAGATGCGACTGGCTTTTCAGGATGGTGCCGTCTTCCAGAACTTTCAAATCGTTCGCTGCCAGCGTCGCGCCGGTGGTGGTGATGTCCACGATGGCTTCCGCGGCGCCCACACCCGGCGCGCCTTCGGTGGCACCGGAGCTTTCGACGATCCGATAGTCCGCGATGCCCGCCCTGGCGAAAAACATCCGCGTCAAGTTCACATATTTGGTGGCAATCCGCAGGCGACGACGATGGCGTTGATAGAAGGCAGCGCAGACATCATCGAGATCGGACATAGTGGAAACGTCGATCCACGCCTCAGGCACGGCGACGACGACATCGGCAAAACCGAAGCCGAGCTTCTTCACCAGCGCGATGCGGCCTTCGGCAGGTTCGGTTTCACGGATGAGGTCCTCGCCCGTGATGCCCAGATGCACGTCGCCGGAAAGCAGCGCCGCCGCGATCTCCGATGCCGAGAGCATCATCACGTCGATGTCCAGCATGCCGTCGATGGTGGCGCGATAACCGCGCGCACCGGCAGCCTGTTTCATGCCGAATCCAGCGTCGGCGAAATAGGCCTGCGCCTGTTCCTGCAGGCGGCCTTTCGACGGCACGGCGAGGATCAGCTTGTCGCTCATCGTTTCGCCTTCGCCGCGATGGCGGCCAGCACGCGCTCGGTGCGGATGGCGACGCCGATGGCGGGAACAGGCTTTTTGGAGCCGAGCTGTTCCATCAGCGTGTCGTAGCGCCCGCCGCCCGCAATCTGCACCGGGCCCTCTGCGTCGCGCGCCCATAACTCGAACACAAAGCCGGTGTAGTATTCCATGTTGCGGCCGAAGCGCGCCGCGAAACTGATGTGCTTGTTGTCGATGCCGAGCGCCTTCAACGTGGCAAGCCGCACGGTCATCGCCTTGAGCGGCGCTTCCAGCGAGACGCCCGCGGATTTGGCCAACGCGCGGATTTTCTCAATAGATTGCGTCGCGGGTCCAGAGACCGCCAACAACTTCGCCAATGCGTTCGCGATCCACGGATCGAGCTTTAGCGCCGCAGCATCGGCCGCCTGTTCGATCAGGCGGTCCACGATCTCTTCGCGGGTGCGCCCGCCCAGCGGCGCCTTGCCGATCATGTCCATCAGGCCTTCGAACGCCGGACGCGCTTCGCTTTCGCTGAGCGTGCCCAGATGGGCGAGAAGCTTCTGCGTGCCCGTCGTGCCTTTGCCGGAGAGCCGCGAAAGCAGCGCCTCGAAATAGCCGGTGCGCCAGAAATGGCGCTTCAGGCGCATGCCCCATTGCGGCGGAATGTCGAGC
This sequence comes from Rhizomicrobium sp., assembly GCA_036488415.1. GTDB lineage: Bacteria > Pseudomonadota > Alphaproteobacteria > Micropepsales > Micropepsaceae > Rhizomicrobium. The sequence continues at coordinate 7,491 of DASXHQ010000077.1, read as the reverse complement.
GCATCGACGAAGGCGGAGAACAGCGACAGATCGCCGAGCATCACCGTGAAGTCGCGGAGCCCCGCGGCGCGCACAGCTTCCACGGCGAGCGAGAGAATTTCCGTTTCCGCCTTCGCGCGATCTTCGAGGCCGAGAAGCTCGGCACCCGCCTGATAGAACTGCGTCGGGCGGTCCGGCTCCGCGGGTTGAAAGCGGAAGGCGAGGCCGTGATAGCACAGCCGCGCGGGAAACTTGCCCTTCGCATCGAGCCACGCCTTGCAGATCGGGATTGTCAGATCGGGCCTGAGACAGAGTTCATTCCCCGCGGGGTCGGTGAGGGTGAAAGTGCGGCGGCGGATTTCTTCGCCGGAGCGGTCGAGGAAAATCTCCGCCGGTTGCAGAACCGACGGCTCCTGCCGCGCATAATCGCGTTCGCCGAACACGCCGAGGATCGCCGCTTCCGCCCTGGCGAGGGTAGCGATGCGCTTCTCGTCATAAGTGGGGAAGGCGGTCATTTCCGCGCCAGCATCTTGCGGACTTCGGCAACGAGATCGGAGCGCTTCACCGAAACCTGCGCCTCGCGATTGCCGACCCATTCGGCGCGGGTTTCGACGGTCTTGGCCAGTTCCGCGCCCAGCGCCAGGTCCTTCAGCGTCACTTCGCCTTTGGCGCGCTCATCGCTTCCCTCCATGATTGCCACGGCCGCGCCGCGCTTATCGGCATATTTCAACTGATCGCCGAACTTCTTGGTGCCGACATAAGTTTCAACGCGGATGCCCGCGGCACGAAGCTCGCTCGCCATCCTGAAGCTCGATTGCGGATCGTCCAGCGCCAGCACGACGACCAGCGGCGATAGCGCCGCTTCGCTGCGATCCTTCAGCGCGGATAGCAGCCGCGACACGCCGATGGAAATACCTGTCGCCGGAACCTGCTGGCCCGTGAAGCGTGCGACGAGATCGTCATAACGCCCACCGCCTGCGACGGAACCGAATACGACTTCTTCGCCAGCGTCGTTTTGAACTGCGAACTGAAGCTGCGCTTCGAACACCGGACCGGTATAATAATCGAGGCCGCGGATTATGGAGGTGTCGATCTGAACGCGATCGTCGCCATATCCGGCGGCCAATGTGATGCCTTTGATCGCTGTCAAATCCTCCATGCCGGAGAGCGAAGCGGTATCGGCCGATCCGGTCAGCAGCTTCATGACCAGCGCGGTTTGTGCAACATTGAGGCCTGCGCCCTTCGTGAAGTCGCCGGATTCATCCTTGCGGCCTTCGCCGAGCAGAGCAGCCACGCCGCGTTCGCCCAGCCTGTCGAACTTGTCGATAGCACGCAGCACCGTTCCGCGCTTCGACATGTCGATGTTCGCCGCGGTCAACACGCCATCCAACAATTTGCGGCTGTTGATCTTGACCACATATTCGCCGCGCTTCAGCCCAACCGCCTCCAATGCATCACACGCCATCATCAGCAGCTCGGCATCGGCGGCGGGGGAGTTGCTGCCCACCGTATCGGCATCGAATTGCGTGAATTCGCGGAAGCGGCCGGGGCCTGGTTTCTCGTTGCGCCACACCGAACCCACGGCATAGCGGCGGAAGGGCTTGGGCAGGTGCTGGAAATTCTCGGCGACATAGCGGGCGAGCGGCGCGGTGAGGTCGTAGCGCAGGCTCATCCATTGATCGTCGTCGTCCTTCAGCGAGAACACGCCTTCGTTCGGGCGGTCCACATCGGGCAGGAATTTGCCCAGCGCGTCGGTATATTCGAAGGCCGGGGTTTCGAGCTGCTCGAAGCCATAGGACTCATAGACCGCCCGGATCTTGTCGAGCACGGCCCGCTCGCGCGCGATCTCGGCGGCGCCGCGGTCGCGGAAACCGCGCGGCAGGCGCGCCTTGGGGCGGGATGTCTTCTGCTCTTTCATGAAACTAGACGGTGCCGATGTTGCGGATGTTGCGAAAATCGCAACGTTGATACCGAAATTCCGCGAAAAATGCGAAATTCGCATTCCCGGCCGTTAGAGATCATCCGCCTGAAGCAAACACCGAATTGAAGTCAAAATTTTCGACCTCGTTTGTGCGCAAATCCCATATCTTGTGGTTCGCGCAGCCGGATCGCATTTGAAGTTCAGAATCGTACCCCTCCCCCCCGGGGTACCTCCCTCTCGTGTTCCTCGCGAGCCGTTGAGGGCTCCGCGCCTCTTCGAGCCGCCCGGGGGCTTGGGTAGGGCGAACAGCGATTCTCCATGCAAATTCCCTCTAAGAGAATCTAAAGATAACAAAGGCTTGCGCCACTTTCGCGGGCAAGCCTGAACTTTAGGCGCAGTTCCAGAATTGGAAGAAACATACACCACCACCGTTGCGGTCGTCAAGTAATTGTTCGCGAAATGTTCCCGCGTACAAACCCGAGCATTTTCATTCGATTAAGGGTTTCCCGTGATCCTTGCGCGCATGGAGACGGCCAGCCACGACAAGTCCGTGTCTGCCTTAAAGCGGGGCGGGGAAGGTACTGGCACGGCCATCGCAGCTGCCGATCTGACCCAGCCCGCGACACGCGACGCCTATGCGGTGTGGCAGGTCGCGCGCGGCGCACGCCGTATGCCATCCCGTGCTGACATGACTCCGCGTGTGATGAAGAAGTTTCTAAGCTTCATCGCGCTGGCGGAGATCATTGATGGTGGCAAAGATTTCCGCTTCCGCGTCGTGGGCCATGGCATCAACTCGAAACAGAAACTTCCACTGAACGGAAAGACACTGACCGAAGTCGACCAGATGGTCCCGGGGTTTGGCCCCTTTCTGCGCGATCTCTACCGACAGACCGTGCAGCAACGTGATGCGCTGGCCTATCGCGGCACCTATGTGCGCACAGCGGATCGGCATCCCTTCACCTACGAAGCCGTGATCGCGCCGCTCGGCAATGACGGCGAAACGCCTGATCACGTTCTCGTCGTCAGCGTTTAGGGTCTGCCGATCCAACTGCGCGGCTTGAGGGTTGCGGCAATGTCTAGGGGAAAATCCACACACGAGGGGTTGGATTTTGGTTTGGCGGCCCTACATCTTGCTCACCGCCGGGCTCCGGCGGGTGGAGAGGCGAGATGTTCTTTCACGATTTCATCCTGCCCGGGCTTTTCTTCTGGTGGATCTTCGGCCACGGCGTCGGATCGGTCCTCGGAATCCTGATTCTGCTCTGGGTGTTCGGGTTGATCTTCCATCCGGGGCGGCGCTGGGGGTACCACCCTTATTACGACCGGCCGTGGCGCTGGGGCCAGCCTGCGTCAAATGCGGCATCCATCCTTGAAGAACGCTACGCCAAGGGCGACATCACCCGCGAGGAATACCTGCAGAAGAAGCAGGATATGGGGCGTAACGGAGTCTGAGATGCATATCGTAATGCCCGCGCTCTTCATTCTCGCCTGGATCGGCGCTGCCAGTTCGTGGGTCGTGGCCGCTTACTCGACGCTGCACATATGGAGCGATGGATCGGTTGCGATGGCCGGCCGCTACCGCGCACGCACCTTCAAGGCTGCCGCGTTCTCAGCAACGTTCATCGTGATGGGCCTCATCGCCGGCGCAGCGGACGGGTTATTCACACACCTGCACGTCTGATCGCGGTGCAGCGGATTACTCCGCCGCCACTTTCGCTTCGGTGAGCGGCTGTACGAGACGGCCGAGCATTTCCTTCGGGACGACCTGCCAGAAATTGTCGCGTTCGACATCCCAATGCGCCAAGAGTTCGCCCGCGAAGATCGACATCGTCTCGCGGCGGTGTTCGTCGATCAGCTCGTAGAGATAATTGTGCCAGTAGGGTGTGGCGACGCGCTGGGCGATGACCGTATCGCCGTTTAGATGTTCTGCGAAGCGGCCGTCGGCGTCATAGACGAAGGCCATGCCGCCCGTCATGCCGGCGGCGAAGTTGTCGCCGATGGCGCCGAGGATCACGGCCACGCCATTCGTCATATATTCGCAGCCATTGGAGCCGCAACCTTCGACCACGGTGGTCGCGCCGGAATTGCGCACCGCGAAACGCTCGCCCGCTTGTCCAGCGGCGAACAGCTTGCCGGCGGTCGCGCCGTAGAGAACCGTGTTGCCGATGATGGTGTTGTCGCGCGCGGCGAACTTCGCTGCGGTTGTGGGGCGCAGCGTGATGGTGGCGCCGGAAAGTCCCTTGCCGACATAATCGTTGGCGTCGCCGAAGACTTCGATCTTGAGGCCCTGTACCGCGAAGGCACCCAGCGACTGGCCGCAGCTTCCGCGCAGGCGCAAGGTGAGATGGCCCGGTGGCAATCCCGTCATGCCCCATTTGCGCACGATGCGCGATGAGATGCGCGCGCCGATGCTGCGCATCGTGTTGCGCACATTATAGGTGAGCTGCATCTTCTCGCCGGCGTTGAGGAACGCCTGTGCGTCGTTTTCGATCTGCGTGTCCAGCGCGTCCGGCACTTCGTTGCGGCCGGTTCGGGTGGAGCTGCGCGGATAATTGCCGGGATCGGCCTGCACCAGCAGTGGATTCAAATCCAGATCGTCGAGTTCTTCGGCGCCACGGCTCATCTGATAGAGCAGGTCGGTGCGGCCGATCACATCTTCCAGCTTGCGGAAGCCGAGCCCAGCGAGGATGTCGCGCACTTCCTCGGCGATGAAGCTGAAGAGGTTGACGACTTTCTCCGCCGTGCCGGTGAATTTCTCACGCAGGGCTTCGTTCTGCGTGCACACGCCGACGGGACAGGTGTTGGAATGGCACTGGCGCACCATGATGCAGCCCATCGCGACGAGCGATGCGGTACCGACGCCATATTCCTCCGCGCCCATCATCGCCGCCATGACGACATCGCGTCCTGTGCGGATGCCGCCATCGGTGCGCAAAGTCACGCGATGACGCAGATTGTTCAGCGTGAGAATCTGGTTGGCTTCCGTCAGCCCCATCTCCCACGGCACGCCCGCATATTTGATCGACGTCTGCGGCGACGCGCCGGTGCCGCCATTGTGGCCGGAGATGAGAATGACGTCGGCCTTCGCTTTCGCGACGCCCGCCGCGATGGTGCCGATGCCGGATGCGGCCACCAGCTTCACGCAGACGCGCACGTCGGGATTGATCTGCTTCAAATCGTAGATGAGCTGCGCCAGATCTTCGATGGAATAGATGTCGTGATGCGGCGGCGGCGAGATGAGCATCACGCCTGGCGTCGCATGACGGAGCTTCGCGATCATTTCCGTGACCTTGAAGCCGGGCAGCTGCCCGCCTTCGCCGGGCTTGGCGCCTTGCGCGACCTTGATTTCCAGTTCGCGGCACTGGTTGAGATATTCCGCCGTGACGCCGAAGCGGCCGCTTGCCACCTGCTTGATGGCGCTGTTCGGATTGTCGCCGTTCGGTTTCGCCTTGAAGCGCGCGGGGTCTTCGCCGCCCTCGCCGCTGTCGGATTTCGCGCCGATGCGGTTCATGGCGATGTTAAGCACCTCATGTGCTTCCGGCCCCAGCGCGCCCAGCGACATGCCCGGCGTGACGAAGCGCTTGCGGATTTCGGTGATGGACTCCACCTCCTCCAGCAGGATGGGATTGTTGCCTTTGCGGATGTTCATCAGATGCCGCAGCGACACCGGCGGCAGCGCCCACACGGCTTCCGAATATTTGCGGTAGGTGGAATAGGAGTCCGTCGTCACCGCGCTTTGCAGAAGATGGATCAGCGCCGCGCCATGCGCATGCGTCTCGCCATTGCTGCGCGCCTTGTAGAAGCCGCCGACGGGCAGGGCGATGACGTCCGCGTCGAACGCCTTGGCGTGCTGGCGCGCGACCTTCTTGGCGATACCGCCGAGGCCGATGCCGGAGATGCGGCTGGTCATGCCGGGAAAAATCTCCGCCACCATCGAGCGCGATAGGCCCACGGCCTCAAAATTGTAGGCGCCGCGATAGGACGAGATCACCGAAATGCCCATCTTGGACATGATCTTGAGCAATCCGGCGTTCACACTGTCGAGGTAGCGCTTCACGCAGGGGCCGAGCCCCATCTTGCCGAAGAGGCCGCGCGCATGACGGTCCGCAATGCAATCCTGCGCCAGATAGGCGTTGATCGTTGTCGCGCCGACGCCCACCAGCACCGCGAAATAATGCGTGTCGAAACATTCCGCCGAGCGGACGTTGAGCGAGGTGTAAGTGCGAAGACCTTGCCGCACCAGATGCGAATGCACCGCGCCGGTGGCGAGGATCATGGGGATCGCGGCCAGATCGTTCGAGACTCGCTCATCGGTGAGGATGAGATGATTGTAGCCCTGACGCACGGCGTCTTCCGCGTCGTTGCGAATGCGGTCCAGCGCGCGGGCCAGCGCCTGATCGTCTTTCGGCTTGCCGTCGCGCACTTCGAAGACGCAATCGATCTCATAGAAGCGGCCTTCGAGATGGTCCTTCATCCGTTCCATCATGCCGGTGGAGATGACGGGGCTTTCCAGCACGAAGACTTCGGCCTGCGTCTCGTCCTGCGCCAGCACGTTGCCGAGATTGCGGAAGCGTGTTTTCAGCGACATCACGCGCTCTTCGCGCAACGGATCGATCGGCGGATTGGTGACTTGGCTGAAATTCTGCCGGAAGAAATGCGATAGCGGGCGGTATTGCTCGGAGAGAACCGCGAGCGGTGTGTCGTCGCCCATGGAGCCGACGGCTTCCTTGCCGTCTTCGACCATCGGCCCGAGGATCAGTTCGACATCTTCCAAGGTCATGCCGGCGGCGACCTGGCGGCGGCGCAGGCCGTCGCGGTCGAACATGCGCGGTTCGGGGCCGGGGCCGATGATCGGCTCCAGTTCGACGATTTTCTCCGCCCATTCGGCATAAGGAAATTCGGAGGCGAGCTTGTCCTTGATCTCGCGATCTTCGTAGAAGCGGCCTTCATCTAGATCGAGCGCGATCATCTGGCCGGGACCGACGCGGCCCTTGCGCACGACGGTGCGCTCATCCAGCACGACCATGCCGGTCTCCGAACCGGTGCATAGCAGCCCGTCTTCGGTGATGGCATAGCGTTGCGGGCGCAGGCCGTTGCGATCCATGCCGGCGATGACCCAGCGGCCGTCGGTGGCGGCCAGCGCAGCGGGACCATCCCACGGCTCCATCACGGCGTTGGCATAGGCGTACATTGCGCGATGCGATTCGGGCATCGTCGACGCCTTCTTCGACCACGCTTCGGGGATAAGAAGAGTCTTCGCCAGCGGCGCGGCGCGGCCCGCGCGCACCAGGACCTCGAACACGGAGTCGAGCGCGGCGGAATCCGAGCCGCCTGCCTGCACGATGGGCTTGATGTCGTCGCCATGCTCGCCGAAGAGTTCGGATGCCATCTTGAACTCGTGGTTCTTCATCCAGTTGACGTTGCCCTTCAGCGTGTTGATCTCGCCATTGTGCGCCAGCATGCGGAAGGGCTGCGCGAGCCGCCAGGTGGGAAACGTGTTGGTCGAATACCGCTGATGGAAGATCGCGAAGGCGGAAACGAAGCGGGGGTCTTTCAGGTCGGGATAAAAATTCGACAGCTGCTCGGCGAGGAAC
>DASXHQ010000066.1:0-3553 GCA_036488415.1 Rhizomicrobium sp. | reverse complement strand
ACCGCGTGGCGCTGTTCGTCATGCTCGCCCTCATCGGCATCGGCCTGATGCTCGCCTTCGCCGCTAGTCCGGCTGCGACCGGCGGCTCGATGACGGCTGGCGACTTCCGCTATGCCATCAAGCAAATCGCTTTTGCGTTGGTTGCTGGCGGCATTCTCGGCTTCACCTCACTGCTGTCGCTGCGGGCGATCAAGCTTGGCGCGGCAATCGTCTTCGCGCTTGGTGTAATTGGTTCCTGCCTCGTGCTGTTCACGGGTAGCGAAGTTCTGGGTGCAAGGCGCTGGATCGATCTTGGCTTCACCACCTTGCAGCCATCGGAATTCCTGAAACCGAGTTACGCCATTCTTGGCGCGGCGATTCTCGCTGACCCGGTGCCCATCAAGTTCAAAGGCTTGAGGCTGCGCAAAGAACTGATCTCGTTTCTTGTCCTGCTTCCCGCACTCCTCGTGCTCGCCCGCCAGCCGGACTATGGACAAACCGCCGTGCTGCTGGCGCTTTGGGCAACGCTTCTGTTCTTCAACGGCTTACCGCTGCTCTGGACAAGCATTCTCGGCGGCATCGGAAGCGCCTTCCTGTCGCTGCTCTATATCTTCGTGCCGTACATCCATCATCGTGTCGAACAGTTCGTAGACGACGACAAAACCGGGTACCAAGCCGGCCTCGCCATGAAGGCATTTGAGCACGGCGGACTTGTCGGTGTCGGCCCTGGCGCAGGCACCATCAAGTATCGTATTCCGGACGCGCACTCGGACTTCATCTTTGCCGTTGCTGGCGAGGAATTCGGCGTCGCGTTGTGCGGCTTTATCGCGCTTTTATTCTGTGTGCTGAGCGTCCGCTTGTTGTTGCGGGCGACACGGGCGCGCGATGCCTTTGCCCAGCTCGCGGGCGCCGCGCTCGCGTCGGTGGTGGCGCTTCAGGCGTTCATCAACATGGGCGTGGCGATGAACATGCTGCCCGCCAAGGGCATGACCTTGCCGTTCATTTCCTATGGCGGCTCGTCGCTTTTTGCCGTCGCCATGACAATGGGCTTTGCGCTTTCCGTTACGCGCCAGCGCCCGAAAATCGGCGAACAGGATCACACCGCCTTCCGCTTCCTGCGCGAGGTGCCAGCATGAGCACCATCGTCCTGGCAGCAGGTGGCACCGGCGGACATCTCTTTCCTGCGCAGGCTTTGGCGCAGGAACTCACCAAACGCGGCAAAACCATTGTGGTGATGACCGACGCGCGGGGGACGCAATACCCCACATATTTCCCTGGCGCCGTCATCGAGATAGTCCCGGCGGCCGCCTTCTCGGACCGCTCGGCTTGGGGCTTGGCGAAAGCGCCGTTCGAGATCATCGCTGGCATCTTTGTCGCCTGGACGAAGCTGTTGCGCATCAAGCCGAAAGTGGTCGTGGGCTTCGGCGGCTATCCTAGCCTGCCGGTAATGATCGCCGCCTGTATTGCGCGCTTCCCGACAGCCATCGTCGCGCCAGACGCGATCCTCGGCCGTGCCAATCGGGCGGTGATGGATTATGTGCGCGTGATCGCGGCGGGCCTTCCGTTGAAGCGCTTCCTGCCGAAGGAAATGTCGAAGGTGGTTTACACTGGCAATCCGGTGCGGCCCGAAGTCGTCGCATTCGATGGTGCCCGGTACGAAGCGCCGTCCAGTGGGCCGATCCATCTTCTCGTCTTCGGCGGAAGCCAGGGCGCTCGGGCGCTGAGCGAGATCGTGCCCACCGCAGTTGCCTTGTTGCCTGCCGACGTGAAAGCGCGACTCAACATTGTCCAGCAATGCCGCCCCGAAGATCTCGAAGCTGTCCGCGCTCTATATATAAGGGAGGGCGTGACGGCCGAACTGGCACCCTTCTTCAAGGATTTGCCGGCCCGCATGGCCAAGGCGCACCTGGTCATCGGCCGGTCCGGCGCGGGCACAGTCGCCGAACTGATGGTCATCGGCCGCCCCGCGATCCTGATCCCGCTGCCCCATGCCTTGGACGACAATCAGACACCCAATGCTGACGCGCTGGCGGACGCCGGCGGCGGCTGGCGCGTGGCGCAGAAGGATCTCACGCCGGAAAAGCTCGCGGCGATGTTGCAAAGCGCATTCTCCGCGCCGGACGATCTCGCGATGCGCGCCGCAGCGGCGCACGCACAAGCGAAACCAGATGCGGCGCAGCGTCTGGCCGATGTCGTGGACAAACTGGCGAGGGCGGCATGAGATCCTCGCCCACCCGCGTTCCGCTCGACATCGGCACGATCCATTTCATCGGCATCGGCGGTATCGGCATGAGCGGTATTGCCGAGATCATGCACAATTTCGGCTACAAGGTTCAGGGCTCGGATACCGCGGACAACGCCAATGTGAAACGCTTGCGGTCGATGGGTGTCACGGTTTCCATCGGCCATGACGCGATGAACCTGAAAGATGTCTCTATCGTCGTCTATTCCTCGGCCGTGAAGCCTGGCAATGTCGAGCTGGAAACTGCCCGCGCGCTGCAGCTTCCTCTCGTCCGCCGAGCGGAAATGCTGGCCGAAATCATGCGACTCAAAAATTGCGTCGCGGTCGCGGGTACCAATGGCAAGACGACGACGACCACTTTGATTGCCGCGCTGGTCGATGCCGGCGGCCTCGATCCCACCATCGTCAACGGCGGCATTATCAACCAGTACGGCACCAATGCGAAGCTTGGTGCCGGCGATTGGGTGATCGTGGAAGCCGACGAAAGCGACGGCACGTTCCTGCGCCTTCCGGCCACGGTTTCGGTCGTCACCAACATCGATCCCGACCATCTCGACTATTTCGGCACCTTCGATCGTATGCGTGATGCCTTCCAGCGTTTCGTCGAGAACGTGCCGTTCTATGGTTTCGCGGTTCTGTGCCTCGATCATCCGGAAGTGCAGGCGATGATCGGCCGGATCGAGGATCGCCGACTCGTCACTTATGGATTCAGCCCGCAGGCCGATATCCGGGCGACGAATGTCAGCTTTTCGGAAGGTGCATCACATTTCGACGTGACTATCCTCAATCGCCGCACGTTGGCGGAAACACGGCTGGAGCGCATGAGCCTTCCCATGCCCGGCGAGCATAATGTCCAGAACGCGCTCGCGGCCATCGCCGTGGCGCGCGAACTGGGTATCGCTGATGACAAGATCCGCAGGGCGCTTGCGAATTTCGGTGGAGTTGGACGCCGCTTCACCCGCGTCGGCGAATGGAACGGCGCGGCCATTGTCGATGATTACGGACACAACCCCTTCAAGATCGCCGCAGCTTTGAAGGCTGCGCGGCAGGCCTATTCGGGGCCGGTCATCGCCGTCGTGCAACCGCATCGCTTTACACGGCTTCGCGATACATTTGAGCAGTTCGCAAAGTGCCTGAACGACGCTGACGTTGCAGTGATCGCGCCAGTTTACGCCGCGGGCGAGCAGCCCATAGAGGGCGTCAATCGCGACACCTATGCGGAGGCCTTGAGAAGCCACGGCCACCGCAATGTGGTCACGATAGACGGTGAGGCGGACCTGCCGGGCGTGGTCGCTCCGCATGTCAAAGCCGGCGGCGTTGTCGTGATGCTGG
>DASXHQ010000060.1:0-23647 GCA_036488415.1 Rhizomicrobium sp. | reverse complement strand
GCCAAGGCGTTGTGGGATAACCCGGAGACGCTGAAACGCTCCACCGCCGGCGCGCCCTTGCGCCGCATCGGCGAACCGGACGAAATCGCCGGCGCGGCCATATTTCTCGCGTCAAAAGCCGGATCGTTCACCACTGGCCAGACCATCGTCTGCGACGGCGGCGCGACAATCTAAGAACCAAGGGAAACAAATGAACTCGGCGACTTTCATGACGGCAGCGCTTGTGCTGCTCGCGTCGACTGGCGCGCGGGCCGGCGACACCGTCGATTGCAATAACGCAATGACGCAGATGGACATGAACATTTGCGCCGACCGCGAATATCAGCGCGCCGACAAGGCGCTGGGTCATGCCTACACCACCGCCATGTCCTCGGAGGATGGCAAGGGCCGCGAATTGTTACGCGCGTCGGAGCGCGCATGGATCGCATTCCGCGATGCCGAATGCACGTACGAGGCAAACGCATCGGCGGGCGGCAGTATTCAGCCGATGGAATATTCCAACTGCCTTACGGAACTGACCAAAGCGCGGACAAAACAACTGGGTGGCAAGTGACCGCCGTTACAGCCCCAGCACGCTTTCCGCCGTCTTGAACGGCAGTTTCTGCGCTTCCGCAACCGCACCATAGGTCAGCGTGCCCTTATAGACATTGAGGCCCGCGCGCAGATGCGGGTCTTTCTTCATCGCGGCTTCCGCGCCGAGTTCGGCGAGCGCGCGGGTGAACGGCAGGGTCGCGTTGTTGAGCGCGAAGGTGGAGGTGCGCGCCACGCCGCCTGGCATGTTCGCCACCGCGTAGTGCACCACGCCGTCCACCATGTACGTCGGATCGGCGTGGGTGGTGGCATGCGAAGTCTCCGCGCAGCCGCCCTGATCGATGGCGACGTCTACGATGACAGAACCTTTCTTCATCTGGCTCACCATCTTGCGGGTGATGAGTTTGGGCGCCGCGGCGCCGGGCAGCAGCACGCCACCGATGACAAGATCGGCGCCCACGACATGCTCTTCGATGGAATCGATGGTGGAGAACACCGTGTTCAGCATCGCACCGAACTGCAGGTCGAGCTCGTTCAAGCGGCGCAGCGATACATCGAGAATGGAAACATGCGCCTCAAGGCCCATCGCCATGCGCGCCGCATTGGTGCCGACGACGCCGCCGCCCAGCACGACAACCTTCGCCGCCGGAACGCCCGGCACGCCGCCCAGCAACATGCCCATACCGCCTTGCGCCTTCTCCAGCGAATGCGCACCCGCCTGGATCGACATGCGGCCGGCAACTTCGCTCATCGGCGCCAGCAATGGCAGTCCGCCGAAGCGGTCAGTCACGGTTTCGTAAGCGATACAGATCGCGCCGCTGTCGAGCAAACCTTTGGTCTGCTCCGGATCGGGCGCCAGATGCAGATAGGTGAACAGCACCTGGCCCTTGCGCAGGCGCTTGATCTCGACCGGCTGCGGCTCCTTCACCTTCACGATCATGTCGGCGGTGGCGAACACGTCGTCGGCATTCGGCAAAATCTTCGCCCCGACCTTCGTGTACATCTCGTCATGCAGACTGATGCCCTCGCCGGCCTGCGTCTCGACGAACACTTCGTGGCCGCGCGCGGTCAGCTCGCGCACGGCGGCGGGGGTCATGCCGACGCGGTATTCGTGATTCTTGATTTCCTTGGGAACGCCGATGCGCATGAGTGCCTCTCTTGTATCAGGACGACCAGCGGTTCTTCGCTTCGAGCAGACAGAAAAGGGTGAACGCCACCCAGTCCGCGATCGCGGCCTCCCGCAAAACTTGCGGGTCGATTACCCGATTTGTCGCTGCGAGCAAAGCGGTCGATCCAAAGTAGAGCAAAACCGCCGTCAGGGGCGGGAAGGCCAGCACGAAAATGAGCAGCCCCAGCCGCTTCAGCGCAAGCATCGTTCGTCTCAGTTCAATTTCGCGAGAACACCGCGGATGCCATCGATGATTTTGGAAATATCGGATTCGGTGGCGATCAGTGGCGGCGACAGCGCGATGGTATCGCCGCCCACGCGCACGACCATGTTCTGCTCATGGAAGGCAAGCTTGATCGCGTCCAATCCACGCCGGCCTGGCGCTTTCGGATCGGCTTCCAGCTCCACGCCCGCCGCAAAGCCGGCGTTGCGGATATCGGTGACGAATGGCGCGCCTTTCAACGAATGCACCGCGTCTTCCAGAACCTTCTCCATCTCCAGCGCGTGTTCGAACAGGCCTTCGTCGCGATAGATGTCCAAGGTCGCCATCGCCGCAGCGCAGGCGATGGGATGCGCGGAATACGTATGGCCGTGGAATAGTTCTATGTTCTGTTCGCCGCCGCTGTTGCTCATGAACGCGTCGTAGATCTTGTTGGAGACGATGGAGCCGCCCATCGGCGCCGCGCCGCTGGTCACGCCCTTGGCGAAATTGACGATGTCCGGCGTTACGCCATAGCGCTCCGCGGCGAAGCCATAACCCATGCGGCCGAAGCCGGTGATGACTTCATCGAAGATCAAGAGGAAGCCATACTTGTCACAGAGCGAACGCAGACGTTCGAAATATCCCTTGGATGCACCGAACACGCCGCCCGATCCCGCGAAGGGCTCGACGATGACGGCGGCAATCGTCTCCGCGCCATGCAGCGCGACGAGACCTTCCAGCGCGTCGGCATAGCGTTCGAGATTCTGCGGCTCGCCACGCGTGAAGCGCATCGTCGTGTAATCATAGGGCAACGGGATGTGATCGTCGGTGCCGGGAATGAGCGGGCCGAAATTCTTGCGGTTGTTGCCGATGCCGCCCATCGCGATGCCGGCAATGGTCGAGCCGTGATAGCCCTTCTCGCGGCCGATGACGCGGAAGCGGCTGCCCTGCCCGGTCTTCTGAAAATAGGCGCGCACAATCTTCAGCGCCGCATCGGCAGCTTCCGATCCGGAATTGACGAAGAAGACGTGATCCATGCCGTCCGGCGCCATCGCCGCGATGCGTTGCGACAGTGCGAACGCCATCGGATGCGCAAATTGAAACGTCGGCGCGAAGTCCAACTCATGCGCCGCCTTGGAAATCGCTTCGGCGATCTGCTTTCGCCCATGCCCGGCGTTGCAACACCACAATCCCGCGCAGGCATCCAGCAGCGCACGGCCCGTCTCGTCGTAGAAATACATGCCGTCAGCGCGCGTGAGCATGCGCGGATCCGCCTGGAACGCGCGATTGGGCGTGAAGGGAAGCCAGAAAGAGGAAAGATCGTTGGGCTGACGCAAGGCGGCCTCCTTAGGAAGAGGAGAGATTAGCCGCGCGCCTTCCCCAAAAGCAAAGACCCCGGCGGTCGCCCGCCGGGGTCTGTATCGTTCGCGTTGTTAGTGGTGATGTCTGTCGTCACGGATGTCACGTCGGTCGCCGCGCATCTCGCGCCTGTCCTGACGGATTTCACGACGGTCATGACGAAGTTCGCCCGCACTTGCGCCGTGATTGCGATCATAGCGAAGATCATGGACGTCGCCGCGGGTGTCACGGCGATCATTGCGATACTCGCGCCGATCCTGGTTCATCGCGTGCCAATGCGCACGGCCATAGTCGCGATCCCAGCGTCCACCGTGCCAGCCCCAGCCTTCATTGTAGTTCCAGCGATAGTTGTGAACGTTGCGCCAGCCGTTCCAATGGTGCCAGCCGCCGCGATACCAGAACATCGGCTCTCCGCCGTACCAGCGATAGTAGTGCGGGCCCGTGACATAGGCGCCGTCGAGATAGATCGGCCCGTCATAGACCGAGTATCCACAATCGCCGTTGTAATAGGAGTTATAAGCGTCGCACGGACCGGGCGGATAATAACCCGGACCATAATAGTAACCCGGAACGCCCACGCTGAGTCCGATATGGACACCGGCTTCCGCGGGAGCGGAGATACCCAACGCGGCAACTGCGATTGCGGCCGCCGCGATCGTCGATTTGAAATAGGCTTTCATTGCGTCATCCTTTTTTTGTTCGCTCTGCCGAGCGACAACCTCGACACGCGCAAACTGATGGAACCATCCTGAACATGGCATGAACCGCCGTACAAGCGCGGCCGGCTCTTAAACCCGTTTGATGTGCGTGCGATCACATGTCTTAAAAGCGCACCGGCCCGGCGATTGCTCGCCTGGGCCGGGCGCCGAACCTATTCGCCTAACTCAAGGCGAAGGGGGCAGGCTCAATTTAGTGGTGATGGCCGTGCCAGCTGCCGCCGCCGCTGTGCCAGCTGCCATGCCCGTGGAAGCCGCCGCCGTGGAACGAGCCGCCATGCCAGCGGCGATGGCCGAACGAATCGGTGAACCAGAAGCCACCGACCACCGGCTCATAATAGCCCGGGCCGTAAAAGCCCTGGTCGTAATAGCCATAATAGTCCGGGCCGTAATAGGCCGGGCCATAACCGTAGCAATAGTTGCGGTGATAATAGCGATAGCGGGGGTTATCGCACGGGTTGGCGTAACCCGCCGGCGGCCCATAATAGCCCGGTCCCGGAATGCCGATGCCGATACCGACCGAAACACGTGCGTCCGCAGGTGCGGTCGCTGCAACTGTCGCACCCACTGCCGAACCTGCCAGCATGAGCGCACCAAAAGCCAATTTCCCGAAGCGTTTCATAGCTCGAATCCTCTGTTCTCAAGATCATTGCGATCTTAACGCAAAAAATGGCGCTTGGCGGCTGAACCGCGGATGAACGCGAGATTCACGAATAAGGAATTTTGGCGGCGCTTTTCGTGCTAGGCCGAACAACCGCGCGCTTCGATTGTCCAAATCGATTCAAGCACATCGCCGCGCACGCAATGATAGCGGTCGTAGAGATTCACCGTCGGATCGCAGTGCGGCACGATGCAGGCGATCACAGCGCCGACATCCAGTTTGCCGTTCGCGGCGGGATAAAAGATGCCGCCCTGCTCGTCGCCGAAGAAGAAATAATTGGAGCCTTCCGGCGCGCCACTGAAGATGGCGGGCGGCCCCGCATCCGTTGCGAAGGCTTTGAAGCCAGCGTCTGTCGTCGCCAGCCCCCCGCGATTCGCGCTGATGACGGTTGTCTGCACGAACAGTGACGGCTCGAAGGGCGGCCGCTGTCCCGGCTTCTCCCACACGTCGTTATACTGCTTGTCCATGAAGACGTAGGAGCCGACCTGAAGTTCGGTGAGCGTATTCGCATCGGGATCGATGTCGAACGTACCAGTGCCGCCGCCCGACAGAAGCGGCACGGCGATCCCTTTCGCTTTCAGCTGATCGCGCAGTTCCGCCAGTTCCTTCATCGCGTTGAGCGAGGCGGCGCGCCGCTCGTTCGGCGACTCCATATGCTGCACCTGGCCCGCATAGCATTGCAGCCCTGCGAATTCGAGATTGGGGCTTTTGACGATCTGCTCGACCAGCGCGACCGCACCATCGCCGGGACGAATGCCGGTGCGTCCAAGGCCCGGATCGATATCCACCACAACACGCAGCTTCTTGCCGCTGGCGCGCGCCGCGTCTTCCAGCTTCTTCGCGACCGAAGCGTTGTCGCAGACGATACGCAATTCGCCGATGCGCGCATTCAATGTCATCACCCGGCCGATGCCGAATTCGGTCACCACAGGCGATGTCAGCAGAATGGAATCGATGCCCGCATCGGCCAGCGCCTCGCCTTCACCCAGCTTGGCGCAGCAGATGCCGAGCGCGCCGGCCTTCATCTGCCGTTTGGCGATCTCCGAGCATTTGTGCGTTTTCGCATGCGGACGCAGCGCGATGTTGTGCTTCTTTGCATGCGCCGCCATCGCGGCGATGTTTCTTTCCATAGCGTCAAGATCGATGACGAGCGCCGGCGTTTGCAGCATGGCGCGTCCGCCCGGAACGCCGATCAGATCGCGATTGAGGTCTTGCGCCGCCATGTCCCACTCCCGATGCTGGCGATGTGACCACCGCCCTTTCTCTCATCCTTCTATCCGCCGCCGTCCACGCCATCGTCAACATCCTGACGAAGCGCGCCGACAACAAATATGCGACGCGGCTGCTGATCGGCGTGTTCTCCGCCATCTTCGTGACACCCGCCCTCTTCTTCGTTCCGTTGCCCAGCGGCGCGTGGTGGTTTCTCGGCGCTACGGCGCTTGTCCACGCCCTCTATGAGCTGCTGCTGGTACGTTCTTATGAGAGTGCTGCCTTCAGCGCCGTTTATCCCGTGGCGCGCGGCACGGGGCCGCTCTTCACCGCCACTGGCGCGGTCCTCTTCCTGCACGAACATCCGCCGGCTGTGCAGTTGCTCGGCATCGCGTTCGTCTGCGCCGGCGTCATCAGCATCGGCTTTTCGCACCGCGCCACGGACGGTGCGCTGAAAGGCATCGGCTTCGCGCTCGCCACAGGCCTTACCATCGGCATCTACACTTTGATCGATGCCAGCGGCGTGCGCGCGGTGGCCAATCCTTTCTCTTATGTCTTGTGGTTTTTCGTGGCGCACGGGTTCTGCGTGCTGGTGACGGCGCCCGGCATCCGCGGCCGTGCGGTCGTGATCGAAGCGCGCAAGGAATGGAAGCTTGGCGTCCTCCTCGGTCTTCTTTCCATCACGACCTACGGCTCCGCAATGCTCGCTTACCGCTTCGGCGCGACGGCGCAGCTCGCCGCGTTACGCGAAACCAGCGTGCTGTTCGGCACCGCGCTGGCGATGAGCTTCCTGGGCGAACACATGACGCTACGCCGCTGGATCGCGGCGGGCGCAATTGCCGGCGGCGCGATCCTTTTGCAGGTGGGATGAGGCCTCTATAGTCGGGCCATGCCCGATATCGTCGTGCAGCAGAAGATCGACCGGCCGGCCGCCGCTGTGGCGCGGATCATGTTCGATCCCGCGAACGATCCGAAATGGATCGACGGCGCCAAACGCGTCGATGCATTCGATACTGCAGCCACGGCGGTTGGTGCGCGTGTGAAACGTCACGGAGCGTTCTGGGGCCGCGACTTTTCGTGGATCACCGAGACCGTTGCGCACGACGCAGACGCCAAGCTGGTGCTCAAATATGTCGAAGGCCCGATGACCGGCGAGGTGACCTATTCTATCGCGCCGGATGGCGGCGGCTCCACGGTCACCATCCGCCATGCAGGCGCGACGCTCGCCATGCCGGGCGCGGAAGCGTTCCTGAAGCGCACCCTGCAGTCCGACCTCGGAAAGCTGAAACGGCTGATCGAGAAGCAGCCGCGCTGACATGCTATAAACCCTCATGGCGAACGCTTTTCTCGTGTCCCTGTTCGAATTCAAGCGCTGGCTAAACGCCGAGCTTTACAAATCGCTTTGTGCGCTACCGACGGAGAAACGTGCCGAAATCATCGTGCCGATCTTCACGCTCGATCACGCCATGCGCGTGGATCGCCTCTTCCGCGCCCGGCTGGAAGGCACGCCCGAGCCGTTCGACAAGATCGTCTCGAACACGATGCCCGATCTCGACGCCCTCGCCCGCGACGTCTCCGAAAACGACGAATGGTATGTGCGCTATGTGCGAAGCGTGACCGACGTGGAGCTGAACGAGCGGATAGAGTTTGATTTTGTCTCCGACAACGACAAGGGCCGCATGACGCGTGGGCAGATACTGGCGCATGTGCTCACCCACAACCAGTCGCATCGCGGCGCCGTCGGCAAGATGCTGGAGCCGCTAGGAATCCAAATCCCTTCCGATATGTTCACCTCCTATGTCAGCGCGGGCACGCCGTGATAGAACCATCCGCATGAAGACCTTTTATGCCGCCACACATCTGGAACATTCGCCCAAGGAAGAGTTCGAGCAGGGCCGCGCTTCGCCCGCCGTCGAGATTCCCGAACGCGTCGAACAGGTGAAGCGCCGCATTGAGGAGCGCAAGATAGGGCCGCTACTCAA
The DNA here is from genome assembly GCA_036488415.1 of Rhizomicrobium sp. Classification (GTDB taxonomy): domain Bacteria; phylum Pseudomonadota; class Alphaproteobacteria; order Micropepsales; family Micropepsaceae; genus Rhizomicrobium. Next base: position 15,819 of record DASXHQ010000060.1, on the reverse strand, counting down.
ACCCAAGGCGTTCAGCGACGAGCCCATCCTGCGCATCCACGACAATGATTTCGTGCGCTTCCTCACCGGTGCATACCCGAAGTGGCGCGAGAAGTACTGGAACGACGATGCCGATGCCGTGCCGTCGGTGTGGCCGGCGCGGGGCCTGCGCGAAATGCGCGACGGCGACATCGAAAAGCAGCTCGGCTCTTATTGCTTCGACACCGCCACCCCCATCGGCAAAGGCACGTGGAGCGCCGCGCGCGAGGCAGTGAACATCGCGCTGTCGGCGGCGCAAGCGGTGCTTAGCGGCGAGCGCGCGGCCTTCGCACTAGCGCGCCCGCCCGGCCATCACGCCAGCGGTGACGTCTATGGCGGCTATTGCTACCTCAACAATGTCGCCATCGCGGCGCAGTGGCTCTTGGATCAGGGCCGACGCCCGGCGATCCTCGATGTCGATTATCATCACGGCAATGGCACGCAGGCGATCTTCTATCGCCGCAACGATGTGTTCTTCGCCTCCATTCACGCCGATCCGTCTTTCGCTTATCCGCATTATCTGGGTTATGCGGACGAAAAGGGTGAAGGCGTTGGCGAAGATCAGAACATGAATTTCCCACTCGCGAAGAAAACCGCATGGCCGGAATATTCCCGCGCCCTCGACCGCGCGCTGAAGGCGGTGAAGGAGTTCGGTGCCGATGTGCTGCTGGTCTCGCTCGGCCTCGACACCTTCGAGGGCGATCCCATCTGCCGTTTCAAGATCCGCACCGAGGATTACCTGCGCATGGGCGAAGCCATCGGCCGCGCCAGCCTTCCCGCCGTGTTTGTGTTCGAAGGCGGCTATAACATCGAACATCTCGGCGTGAACGCCGTGAATGTGCTCGAAGGTTTTCTGAGCGTCTGAAAAATATTTTCGCAGAATTTTTCGCGGACAAATCCATGCTGCGTGAGAGGGGATAATATGTTTCGGTAGCAGGATCAAATACTTAGGCTAAATTCCCTGCTTCGAACTTATTTTTCCCAATTAGCTTGACACCGTCACGGTACCCCCGTACATTCTTCCGAACTGCGCCCAAAACGTAGACCCGCCGCGAAAGCCGCGGGTTTTCTGCCTTTTGGGCCGAAGAAATTGGCACGCAGAGGCGCAGAGCCGCAGAGAAGAGAAAAAATAGCTGGCGCGCAAAGCGCGCCGGAGAATCCATGAACCGCGAAGCCGTTGGGCCTCGGAGAAGAACTCCGCGGCTCTGCGTCTCTGCGTGAATCAACTTTTTGAAGGAAGGACCATGCCCAACCTCTAATTTCCCCTCACCCTGATCGCCTTATGGCCCGCCCACCGGTGCTGTCCGCTGCTGACGCATGCGACCGCCGGATGGGACGAAGACCGATCATCACCCGGTTCACCGCGCACTCTGCTAAGCCGCGCTGAATAGGACGCGCCTCATATCGCGCATGGTGTCGAGGGATAACTGCGAATACCGCCCCACTCGCCCACGAGGCTCGAAAGAGACGTGCGATGCGAGGGGGGATTTTTGATTACCACACGAGCAAGTGAAAAGCCGAATTCCGGCTTCAGGAGAATCATGTCCGCGCGGACGTGCGAATTCAGTTCTCCCCGGAATCTAAATCCGGCTTCGGCTTGAGCTTCTCTGCCGCGCGCTGGATCACGTCGTCGAGCTTTTCTTTGTGCTTGTCGCCGTGCGCCTGCATGCCGTCGATGGCGCGGTCCACGGCGCCTTTGATGCTGGCGGCCGTTCCGCCCTTCTCGTACTCGCGCACGATCACGTTTTCGATGCGCGCCAGGACCGCATCGACGGTGTAGTTGCCGTACATGTCTGTCTCGTTCTCGTCGCCGGTGGCGTGATAACCGCCGATGGCGCTGTAGACGTTGATCATCTCGTCGGTGCGCCGGCCCCAGTCCATGACCTTGTAGAACTTCTCCCCTTCGCGACGGCCTTTCACAAAAAGGTCGAGCGCCGCCGCCCCCAGCGAAACCGGCACCAGCACGAAGTTCTGCAAATTGCCCAGGACGAGCTTGAGCTGGAACACCAGGACATCGCGCAGGAATCGCCAGCGCAAATGCGGATCGTTGGGCGGCGGCACGGTGTCGGTCATGCGTGGGAACTTAGGGTGTTTTGCGAACGCCTGCGACTGACGCACGGTCATATTTTTTGGTTGACCCGAAAGATGCATGGAGGGACGGTTCGGTGCCCAGCCCATTCGCGGTCTAGGGCATCAAAGACGGGCCCGCCCGCCGGGCCGGTCGGCTAAAACGGAGCTACCGCCAAGCGCGTCTCCCGTGGCCTGAAAGCAAGGGCGCTGCCGTTGGCGACAGCGCCCTTCGTTCGAGAAATCTGCGATACGCGAGTCTCTCTTTGGTTCCGCAAATTTTTCCTGCTGCGGTGCAGAACCCCGCGCCCCGCCGCGCGTGTTGTTAGCAGGATAGGGATTTTCGCACGTGTTCGGTTTCACGCAGATTCAGGAAAAGAGAAAAGCCAGAGCGGAAGAGTTGCGCGCACAGCGTGCCTTCGACGCCGCGCGGACGCAGCCACTGACAATCCAGCAGGACATCGCACGCCGCGCCTTGCGCGAGTGTGCCGTGACCATCGCGCGGTTGTCGGCAATCAAGCCGAACCGGGAGCGGGAAACGCTCTATCTCCTGCGCCTCGCCGAGTTGGACCAGAAGATCAAAATGGCGGAACTGGAATCGGATTCGCATGAGCTCGAGCCACCGGCCATCACCGCGATTTTGACACAGACCTTGCTGGCGACGTCATCCAGCTCGCACAAGGCGCAAGGCCTGGAGGCCATCGGCGAGAAAATCGCGCAATGGTCGCGCAACATTCTCCCCGATTTTGCGCAATACGAGGCCCAGCTCATTCACTAGGCTGGCCGGGCCCGCAGCAACCCATAGATGCTGATCGTGGCCCAGAAAATTTCGATCACCACGGACGGCCAGTTCCAGGCGTCATAAAGTGAAACCAGGATGAGGGCCGAGCCAATCAGGTTGGCGGCCGGGAACCGCCAGTCGTGGGAAGGCAGCCGGTCCGCCTGATTGCCCCAATAGGCCAACAGCACGATCAGCGCCCCCAGAAAGCCGACAAAGGTGTAGATATCCAGCGCCATGGCGGCCTCCTCGCTCTTCTTGCCTCTATACCCCGCTTCCGCTATACGCCCGCCCTTCATGGCGGCTGCGGTCGCGGGAGGCCCCTTTTGGGTCTATGCCGGATATCCGGCGTCCTTGCGATCCAAAGCTTCTCCAGGCATCCCGCCCGGTGAGGTTCCGTAGCCAAAACAGGGACTCAAAGGAATGGCTCTTTACGAGCATCTCCTGATCGCGCGCCAGGACATCAGCGCGCAACAGGTGGACGCGCTGGCGACCCACCTCAAGACCATCATCGAAGGCGAAGGCGGCAAGGTCGAGAAGCAGGAATATTGGGGCCTGCGCGGCTTGGCCTATCGCCTGAAGAAGAACCGCAAGGGGCACTATGTGCTCCTCAACATCAACGCGCCGGGCAAGGCGGTCCACGAGCTCGAGCGCCAGCTCAAGATCAACGAAGACGTGCTGCGCTACATCACCGTGAAGGTGGACAAGTTCGAGCAGTCTTCCAACAAGAACCGCCGCGACGACAAGCCGGAAGGCGAAGTGGCAGCCGAAGGAGCAGCAGCATGAGCTACGGTGGAGAACGGTCCGATCGTGGTGATCGCGGCGGCCGCGAAGGCGGCAGAGACGGTGGACGTGATGGCGGTGCGGGCGGCGGACGCCGTCCCTTCTTCCGTCGCAAGAAGACCTGCCCTTTCTCCGGCGCGGGCGCGCCGAAGATCGATTACAAGGACGTGAAGCTGCTGCAGCGCTTCATCTCCGAGCGCGGCAAGATCGTGCCTTCGCGCATCACCGCGGTGTCGACCAAGAAGCAGCGTCTGCTCGCCAATGCGATCAAGCGCGCGCGCTTCATGGCGCTGCTGCCCTACGTCGTGAAGTAGGAGAACGGCCATGCAAGTGATCCTGCTCGAAAGAGTCGAAAAACTCGGCCAGATGGGCGACGAGGTAAAGGTGAAGGACGGGTTCGCCCGCAACTTCCTTTTGCCGAAGAAGAAGGCCCTTCGCGCCACCAAAGCCAACCGCGAATTCTTCCAGACCCAGAAGACGCAGCTCGAGACGCAAAACCTCAAGCAGAAGGCGGAAGCGGAGAAGGTCGGCAAGAAGCTCGAAGGCCAGACCTTCGCGCTGTTGCGCCAGGCCGGCGACCGCGGCCAGCTCTATGGTTCGGTTAGCCCGCGTGACATCGCCGATGTCATTACCGCGGGCGGCTTCACCGTATCGCGCACGCAGGTGCCGCTGGACAAGGCGATCAAGACGATCGGCCTGTTCCCACTCGCGGTCGTGCTGCACCCGGAAGTCCGCGTGACGGTGACGATCAACGTCGCCCGCACCGAAGAAGAAGCCGAGCGTCAGGCGAAAGGCGAAGACGTCCTCGCCGAACGCACCGCCGAAGCAGAAGCCTCGGCCGAAGCCAAGGTCGCGGCGGAAGAACTCTTCGAAGAAGGCGCCGGCCCGAAGGAAGAAGAAGGCGACGAAAAGACCGAAGCCTGATTTTGCACGCTCGAAATGTTCGAAAACCGCGGCCCCGAAAGCCGCGGTTTTCTTATGAATCGTCCCTCGGTTTAACCGGTTCATCGGGTAATTGCCGTCATTGCCGGGGATTCATGGGGCTTTGAGTTGCGCGGTTGCGGGGGAGCCGCTAAATCATCCCGCGCTATCAAGGCTTTGGCTGGGCCGTGCCCCCGAAAGGATTCCCGTGACCGACATCTTCCATGAAGTCGAGGAAGAAGTCCGCCGCGAGCGCTGGGAAAAGCTCTGGAAGGAGTATGGCGACTACGTCATCGCCGCGGCCGCCTTCCTGGTGATCGCAGTGGCGGGTTGGCAACTCTGGCAGCTCTATCAGCATCGCGAGCAACTGCGTTCCTCGTCGGAATATCTGGCCGCACAGCAATTGCTGGACTCCGGTCAAGCACCCGCGGCCGCTGAGGCCTTCGGCAAGCTGGCGGCAAGCGCACCCAGCGGTTACGCGCAGGTCTCCCGTCTGCAGGAAGCGGGCGCCTTGCTCTCCGCCGGCCGCTCGGCCGACGCCATAAAGCTCTACATGGAAATCGCCAATGGCGGCGACGACATCCTTGCCAGCGTCGCGCGCATTCGCGCCGCCTGGGCGCTGGCGGATACGGCCTCGCGTGCCGATCTGGAAAACCTGCTGGCGCCGCTCACCGATGCGACGAGCGCGTGGAATCCGATGGCGCGCGAAATTCTGGCCTATTCGGATTTTCGCAACGGCAAAATTCCACAGGCGCTTGCCGAATATAAAAAACTCTCGGCGGAAAAGAATTTGCCCGACACATTGCACCAGCGCGCCGCCGCAATGACGACCTATCTGAGCGCCGGCGGCGGGCAGAACTACGGCAGCGTGCCCGTGCCGCCAGAGCCGAAAGCAGCCGCGCCGGCCGCTGCTCCATCCACCGCGCCCACCCCGCAAGGCCAGCAAAAGAAATGACCAAAAAGACCTTACGTATTGCGCTGTGTCTCGCAGCGTTGGTGGCCTTGTCTGGCTGCGAAGCGGTGAGCGCGGTCGGCGATCTCACCAATGGCTGGTTTAGCTCGGCGAAGAAATCCAACATCAAGGGCCAGCGCATCTCGATCATGGCGACCGACGAAACGCTCAAGCCCGATCCGGACCTGGCGCAGACGCCCGTCGTGCTGCCGCCGCCTTATCGTAATCCGGAATGGCCCGAACCGGGCGGCTATGGCTCCAACGCGATGTATCATCTGGAAGCGGGTGGGCCTCTCGCGACTGCCTGGCAGCAGGATGCCGGAAAAGGTTCTGATTCCTCGTCGCGCCTAACCGCCGCGCCGATCATCGCCAATGGCCGCGTTTATGTGCTCGACGCGGAAAATCATCTCTTTTCCTATGATGCCAAGACTGGCGGACCGGGCTGGGACAAGGAATTGGCGCCGAATGGCGGCGGCGGAAATTTCTGGAACAATGTCTCCTTCGGCGCGCTCGGAAAGGACACGAGCATCGATCCTTCCAAAGGTTTCGGCGGTGGCGTTGCCTTCGATGACGGCAAGCTCTTCGTCTCTACCGGCTTCGGCTCGATCCTCGCGCTCGACGCATCGACGGGAAAACAGCTGTGGAAGGTCGATATCGGTGTTCCGATCGTGAACGCTCCGGTTGCCAATGGCGGGCGCGTGTTCGTGTCGAGCCAGGACAATCACTTTTACGCCTTGGCAGAAATCGACGGCCGCAAGCTGTGGGATCACCAGGGTATCTCGGAAAGCGCCGGTATTCTGGAAAGCACCAGCGCAGCGGTCGCCGGCGAATATGTGATCGTTCCCTATAGTTCGGGCGAATTGTTCGCGATCCGCGTCACCAATGGCCGCGTCGCGTGGAGCGACATGCTCACGCGCAACGGCGCAACAACGGCGCTGTCCGAGCTTGACGATATCGCCGGCCGGCCGGTGATTGATCGCGACATGGTCTTCGCTATCAGCCATTCCGGCCTGATGGTGGCGATCAACCTCAACACAGGCGAACGCGCATGGTCGCGTGATATCGGTGGCATCCAGACACCTTGGGCTGCCGGCGATTTCGTCTATGTGCTGACGACGGATGGCGAACTTCTTTGCCTCGCCCGCAAGGACGGCAAGGTGAAGTGGAAACATCAGCTGCCGCGCTGGGAAGACCCAGACAGCCGCGACAATCCCATCGTGTGGGCCGGCCCGGTGCTGGTATCCGACCGCCTGATCGTAGTGTCTTCGAACAGCTACGCGGAATCGATCTCGCCCTATACCGGTGCGCTGGAAGGCCGCGTGGAAATCCCCGACGGCGCCTATATCGCGCCGGTGGTGGCGAATGATACGCTGTACCTGCTCACGAATAACGCACAACTCGTGGCGATGCGGTAAGGCGATCATGCGATGCCGCTTACAATTGCCATCGTCGGACGCCCCAATGTGGGCAAGTCCACGCTCTTCAACCGGCTAGCCGGCAAAAGACTCGCGATCGTTCACGATACGCCGGGCGTCACGCGCGACCGTCAGGAAGCGCGCGTGGAGCTTGATGGGGTGCCGGTGCGCCTCATCGATACGGCGGGATTCGAAGAAGGCGAAGCCGGAAGCCTCAGCCAGCGCATGACGGAGCAGACGCGCACGGCCATCGCCGACGCGGATGTCTGTCTGTTCGTAATCGACGTGCGCGCTGGGGTTACCGCCGGCGACGAGATCATCGCGGCGGCTTTGCGGCGCGCCGGCAAGCCGGTCGTTCTTGCTTCGAACAAAAGCGAGGCGCGCGAACGGCCCAACGAAGCGGAAGCTTACGCGCTTGGCTTGGGAGAACCGATCGCTGTATCCGCCGAACATGCGCTGGGAGTCGATGCGCTGGTCGATGCGCTGCTTGAACATGCAAAGGACGATGGCGAGTTCGCCGCTCCGCAGGACGAGGAGCAAGGACCGCTCAAGCTTGCCATCGTTGGACGTCCCAATGTCGGCAAGTCGAGCCTGTTCAATCGCCTGCTCGGGGAGGAACGGGCTCTGACCAGCCCCGAAGCCGGAACGACGCGCGATGCGGTGATCGCAAAGTGGAAGGCGGGCGACCGGGACATCCTGCTCCACGACACCGCGGGCTTGCGCAAAAAAGCGCGGGTGGCCGGGCATGTTCTCGAAGAAATGTCGGTTGATTCCACGCTGGAGGCCATCCGTTTCGCCGAATGCGTTGTCGTGATGATCGACGCGACGATGCCGTTCGAGAAGCAGGATCTGACCATCGCCGATCTCATCGCCCGCGAAGGCCGAGCTATCGTGTTTGCGGCCAACAAATTCGATTTTGTGGAACATCGCGGCGGCAAGATTTCGGAACTGCGCGAAAAACTAGACCGGCTGTTGCCGCAGGTCTGGGGCGCGCCGCTGATCGCCGTGTCCGCGCGCACGGGCGAAGGCGTGGATCGTCTGCTTCCCGCCATTGAGGAAGCGGACCGCGCATGGAATTTGCGCATCAGCACATCGCAGCTGAACAAATTTTTGGAAGACGCGCTGCAGCGCCATCCGCCGCCCGCGATCAGTGGGCGCCGTGTGCGCGTACGTTACATGACTCAGGTGAAAGCGCGTCCGCCGACCTTCGCGTTGTTCGGAAATCAGCTGGACGGGCTGCCGGAACATTATCTGCGCTATCTGACGAACGAATTGCGCGAGGCTTTCGATCTCAAGGGCATCCCGATGCGCTTCGCGCTCAGGACGTCGAAGAACCCGTTTGCCGATAATCAATAAGCGCGCCGTTCTTCACATAATCCGGCGACAGCATCTCGACGATCAACGGCGCCACAACTTCGGGCGGCTCCAAGGATTGCGGGTCCTCTCCCGGCATGGCCCGCGCGCGCATGCGCGTGCGCAACGGACCGGGGCTGAACAGATTGACCTTGATATTCGTGCTTTCGCACTCCGCCGCGTAGGTGAGCACCAATGACTCAAGCGCCGCCTTTGTGACCGCGTAAGAACCCCAATAGGGCGTATGCTTGCGCGCCGCGCCGGTGGTGACGAACAGCGCCCTGCCCGCTTCGGACTTCCGCAGAAGCGGATCGAGTGAGCGGATCAGGCGCCAGTTCGCGGTGACGTTCAGCTCCAGCGCCTCCTGCCACATCTTGGGCGCAAGGTGGGTGAGAAGGCTTAGTTCGCCGAGCGATCCGGCATTGCCGAACAACGCATCCAGCCGCCCCCAGCGTTCATGGATGGAGGCACCCAACTGGTCGATGCCGTCGAAATTGCGCAAATCTATCGGCACCAAGGTCGCGCCGTCGCCGCCGTCCTGCTTGATTTCGTCATCAAGCTCTTCAAGGCCGCCGACGGTGCGCGCCACCGCGATGACATGCGCGCCGGTCTTTGCGAGCGCGCGCGCGGCGGCGCGGCCGATCCCGCGCGAAGCGCCGGTGACGAGAACGATGCGCTGCATCAGGCGACTTCGGCCAGCAGCGAAAGCTGTCCGTCCTTGCGGCCGCCGGTCACATCCGTGAGCTCGATGGGATAGTTGCCGGAGAAGCAGGCATCGCAGAATTGCGGCTCCTGCGCGTTGCGCTTCTGCTCGCCCATTGCCCGATAGAGCCCGTCGATCGAAACGAAGGCGAGGCTGTCCGCGTCGATATATTGGCGCATCTCCTCGACATTCATGCGATGCGCCAGGAGGTCCTCCTTGTTCGGCGTATCGACGCCGTAGAAGCAGGAGTCGGTCGTCGGCGGGCTGGCGATGCGGAAATGCACTTCCGTCGCGCCCGCGTCGCGCACCATCTGGACGATCTTCTTCGATGTCGTGCCACGCACGATGGAGTCGTCGACCAGAATGACGCGCTTGCCGGTGAGCTTGGCGCGGTTGGCATTGTGTTTCAGGCGAACGCCCATGTGGCGCACGGCATCTGTCGGCTCGATGAAGGTGCGGCCGACATAGTGATTGCGGATGATGCCAAGCTCGAACGGCAGACCGGATTCGGATGCGAAACCGAGCGCAGCCGGAACACCGGAATCCGGCACCGGAATCACCATGTCGGCAATCGCCGGCGCTTCCTTGGCGAGTTCGGCGCCGATCTGCTTGCGCGCTTCATAGACGTTGCGGCCTTCGACGGTGGAGTCGGGCCGCGCAAAGTAAACATATTCGAAGATGCAGAAGCGTTCCGGCTGCGGCGTGAACGGGAAGTAGGACTTGATCCCATCCTTGTCGATGACGAGCATCTCGCCGGGCTTCACGTCGCGCACGAAACTCGCGCCGATGATGTCCAGCGCGCAGGTTTCCGACGTTATAATTGGCGCGCCGTTCAATTCGCCCAGCACCAGCGGGCGAACGCCCCATGGGTCACGAACGCCGATCAGCTTCTTGGAGGTCAAGGCCACCAGCGAATAGGCGCCTTCCACCTGCTTCAGCGCATCGATCAGCCGGTCCACGATGGGGCCGAAAGAGCTGCGCGCCACCAGATGGATGATGGTCTCGGTGTCCGAGGTCGACTGGAAGATCGCGCCCTCGCGCACCAGTTCAGAGCGGAGCGTGCGGGCGTTGGTCAGGTTGCCATTGTGCGCGATGGCGATGCCGCCGCCCGCCAGATCGGCGAACATCGGCTGGATGTTGCGCACCATCGATCCGCCGGTGGTGGAATAGCGCACATGGCCCACGGCATTCCCGCCGCGCAGTTTCTCCGCATGCGGAGAGTTCTTGCCGAAGATGTCGCCGACAAGGCCGGGGTGCCGTTCCGCGGTGAATTGCGTGCCGTCATAAGTGACGATACCGGCGGCTTCCTGCCCGCGATGCTGAAGCGCATGCAGACCCAGAACGGTCAATGCGCCCGCATCGGGATGCCCGAAAACGCCGAACACACCGCACTCTTCGTGCAGCTTGTCGTCGTCGAAGGGAGAGGTCGTGCCGTTCATGGCTTCTTCCCACCGCCGGAAGTCGATTGGATGAGCCTGTCTAACCCCTGACGCTCGCTCGCGCCATAGCTCTTTTTTGCAGGTCTGTTGTGGCTTTTGGCCGCTTCTTTCGCACCCGGTTTTGCGCGCGGCCGCGGCATTTCCGCGTGAGTAACGCGGGCTTTGTGCGGATGTGGGACGTAAGCCGGTTCGCTGTTGGCAACGTAGGCGTGCGACTCACGCTCGGGCACCAGCGACAGCAGAACATCTCCCGTGTCCTGAATGAGCGGAAGGGTCCAGGCATCGGCGATCCACTCCGGCTGCTTCTTCACCGGAACGATCAGTGTGAAGAGGATGTAGGCCATCGCGATCAAGATCAGCCCACGGATGATCCCGAACACCGCGCCCAGCGAACGATCCAGCGGTCCGACGGAGGAACTCTGCACATTTTCGCCAAAGCGCGCGCTCATGAAGGACAGCGGTATGAGCACGAGTAGGAAGACGCCAACATAGGCGACGATCTGCGCCGCCACCGGCGACATCGATCCGGCAAGAAGCGGCGCCGCGGCTGGCGCGAAGTAAAGCGTTGCGAACGCTGCCGCCGCCCAGGCAAAGATCGAAAGCGTCTCGGCGACGAAGCCGCGATAGACCGCGAACACCGCCGACGCCAAAACGATGGCGACCACCAGAACGTCGATCCAATGAAAACTAAACGCAGCCATTGATTCTATTTTACCACGGCAACGGCCCCGGCACCGCGCGCACCACCTGCGAATTGCGCCAGCTCGGCCACATCGCTTATCGGGTGTAGCGCCAATCCCACGCCTTCGGCCTTGGTACCGGTCGGGACAATGGCGCGGCTGAAACCCAGCTTTGCCGCCTCTTTCAGCCTTAGCTCGGCTTGCGGGCCGGGGCGCACGTCACCGGAAAGGCTAATTTCGCCGAAATAGACCGTGTCTTTGGGCAAGGCACGTCCTGTGAATGAAGAGATAAGAGCGGCTGCCGCTGCCAGATCCGCGGCCGGTTCGCCGACTTTCAACCCGCCGGCGACATTCAGATAGACATCGTGGCCTCCCATACCAAGACCGCCGCGCGCATCCAGCACCGCGAGGATCATGGCGAGGCGACTCGATTCCCAGCCGACCACCGCGCGGCGCGGCGTGCCGTAGGCGGGCGCTGCAACCAGCGCCTGAATCTCGACCAGCAGTGGCCGCGTGCCTTCCTTGCCCGCGAATACGGCATTGCCGGGTGCATTGCTGTGGCGGTCGCCAAGAAAGAGCGCGGAGGGATTGGCGACTTGCGAAAGTCCCGTGCCGGTCATCTCGAACACACCGATCTCGTCGGTCGCGCCGAAGCGGTTCTTCACCGCGCGCAGGATGCGGAAATGATGACCGCGCTCGCCTTCGAAATAGAGAACCGCATCGACCAGATGCTCGACGGCTTTAGGCCCAGCGATCTGGCCGTCCTTGGTGACATGCCCGACCAGCAGCAGTGCCGCGCCGCTGGCTTTGGCATAGCGCACCAGATCGAAGGACGCGGTGCGCACCTGTGCGATGGTGCCGGGGGCGGCTTCGAGCGCGGAGGTCCAGATGGTCTGGATGGAGTCGATGGCAACGATACCGGGCGGCGGTTGTTGCTCCAGCGTCGTCAGGATGTCTTCGACATTGGTAGCGGCGCCGAGCGCGACCTTCGCCTCCGACAATCCCATGCGCGACGCGCGCAGGCGCACCTGCGCCATCGCCTCTTCGCCGGAGATATAGACGGCGGTGCCGCCCCTGTTCGCGTACGACGCCAGCGCCTGCAGGATCAGCGTCGATTTGCCGACGCCCGGATCGCCGCCAATGAGAAGGGCCGAACCCGGCACCAATCCGCCGCCGGTGACGCGATCGAACTCCGCGGTGCCGGTGATGCGGCGCGGCGGCGCTTCATCTTCGGTCTTGAGGTCTTCCAGCGCGAACTTGCGACCGCGCTTGCGCGGACCGGCATTGTTGCCGAGCGGCGGCGGCGCGCCCTCTTCGGTGATCGTGTTCCAGCCACCGCAAGCATCGCACTTGCCCGCCCATTTGGACGTGACGTTCCCGCAGGATTGGCAGACGAAGGAGGCGTTAGAGCGAGCCATGATTCTATTGTAGCACAGCGGTCAAGGCGCAATCCGTCGAGATTGGCCCTCAAATATCCGAGAAGTGTCGCTTGTCCTCACTGATAGTGCGTCACATGCAAAATGCGACCGTCCTTCGCTAATAGCTGGACCTCAGCACTTCCGCCAACACATGCGGGCTTCTTTTGAAGCAACTCTGAAATCCATGAACCTTTACAATGCAGCGTTCCACTAATCGTCCAAACGTCACCACGTCTAATAGCAACTAGCGGCTCTTCCGATGCAACCTGCTGTCGGCCGTAAATTGGAACGAGAACCGCGTGCGCAATAGCAATTGCGGTATTTGCATCCGGCACAGCTACCTTGTTTGGATTGTATCCTACCTCAGCAGCGCTAGAACGAGCCGTCAAGAGAATAAGCGCAGCGATCGAATACCAGCGCACCCTATCCCCGCACTTCCATCTTGATCGGGCCTTCGGCGCGGCCGTGGATGAACTGGTCGACATAAGGATTGCCGCTGTTGTCGATCTCGGCGGTCGGGCCCTGCCAGATTATCTTGCCCTTGTAGAGCATGGCGATGCGGTCGGAGATTTTGCGCGCGCTCACCATGTCATGGGTGATCGAGACGGCGGTGACACCCAGATCCTTCACGGTCGAGACGATGAGGTCGTTGATGACATCCGCCATGATCGGATCGAGGCCGGTCGTCGGCTCGTCGAAGAAGAGGATTTCCGGATCGGCGGCGATGGCGCGGGCAAGGCCGACGCGCTTCTGCATGCCGCCGGACAATTCCGCCGGCGACAGGTTCGCGACTTCCGAGCCGAGGCCGACTTTCGCGAGCTTGGCGATGGCGATGTCTTTCGCTTTGCGGCGCGCCATGCCGCGGCCTTGGATGAGACCGAATGCGACGTTCTCCCAGACCGGCAGGGAGTCGAACAGCGCGGCGCCCTGGAACAGCATGCCGAATTTCTTCAGCACCGTTTCGCGCGCGCGGCCGCCCAGATGCGTCGTCTCCTTGCCATCGACATAGATTTTTCCGGCGTCGGGATGAATGATTCCGAGAACTGATTTGATTGTGACGGACTTGCCGGAGCCGGAACCGCCGATGATGACGACGCTTTCGCCCTTGCCCACTTTCAGATCGACGCCATCCAGCACCACCTTCGGCCCGAACCGCTTCTTGACGCCCTGAAGTTCAATCTTGGTTTCCATCGTCATCACGTCGTGAACAGAATGGAAGTGAGAAGATAGTTGGCAGCGAGAATGAGGATGGACGACGACACCACCGCATTGGTGGTCGCGGTGCCGACGCCCTGCGCGCCGCCTTTGGAATTGAAGCCGCTGTAGCAGCCCATCAGCGCGATGATGAAGCCGAACACCGCCGCCTTGATCAGGCCGCTCATTATATCGTGATCGGTGACGAAATCGGCGGTGTTCTTGAGGTACACTGCGCCGTTGAAGTTCAGGCTCTTGGTCGACACGATATAGCCGCCGAACACACCGATGGCATCGGCGATGCCGACGAGGATCGGCATGGAGATCACGGCGGCGACAAGGCGCGGCACGACGAGATATTTCACCGGATTGGTGGAGAGCGTGGTCAGCGCGTCGATCTGCTCGGTGACACGCATGGTGCCGATCTCGGCGGCGATGGCGGCGGCGACGCGGCCGGCGACCATCAGGCCCGCGATGACGGGACCCAGTTCGCGCGTGATGCCCAGCACCACGATCTGCGGCACGATGGCTTCGGCGCCATAGCGATTGCCGCCGATATAGATCTGCAGCGCCAGCGCGCCGCCGGTGAAGAAAGCGGTAAGGCCGACGACTGGCAATGAGAACCAGCCGATGCGCATCAGCTGCTGCACCAACAGGCGCCAATAGATCGGCGGACGCACAATGGCGGTCACGGCGTTGAAAGTGAACCTCGTCAGTGCGCCCACTTCGGCGAGGAACGAAAGAAACAAGCGGCCGACATTCGCGAAGATGTTCATCGCGCGGCCTCCACATAGCGGCGCGGAAGGCGCGGGCCGAGCGAGGTGAGCAGTTCGTAGTTCGCGGTGTTCGCGGCCGCGGCGGCTTCTTCCAGCGAGATCGTGTCGCCGAAGAATTCGACATCCGCGCCGACTTTCAGCTCGGAGGCTGGAACATCGGTCACGTCGAGCGTGACCAGGTCCATCGAGACGCGGCCCGCGATCGGCGCGCGATGGCCGGCGATGGCGCCGAAACCGCTGTTGCTCAAGGCGCGCATCAATCCGTCCGCATATCCCAACGCCACGGTTGCCAGAGTGGTGTCCCGCCCGATCCGGAAGGTCGCTCCGTAACCAACGCTTCCGTCACTGTCAACGCGGCGGAGTTGGAGGATTTTGCCCGTCATCAGCGCCACCACGGCGAAGGGATTGGGCTTGCTGGAAACCTGCGGATTGCCGCCATAAAGACCGATGCCGGGACGCACCATGTCGAACACGTAATCCTTGCCGAGCAATACGCCGCCCGAAGACGCAAGGCTCGCGGGTACGGCGGGCAATCGCGCCAGCGCGGATTTGAAGCGCGAGAACTGCTCGCGGTTCATGTCGGATTCGGAATCGTCGGCGCAGGCCAGATGGCTCATCAGCAGGACCAGCTTGATTCCGTTGAGACGTGAATTGAGCTCGCCCGCCAGCGTGTTCAACTCGTCGTGCGGCAGGCCCAGACGATTCATGCCGGTGTCGAAATGAATCGCGGCGTCATATTCGGTGCGCGCGGTTTGCGCGGCGTCGCTCCACAGCGCGATTTCATCCAGCGAATTCAGAACCGGCGTGAGCTTGTGCGAAACCAGCGCCGGAATTGTTTCGCGCTGAACCCCATCGAGAACGAAGATGCGCGCATCGGAGATCACCTTGCGCACTTCGATGCCTTCGCGCAGGCGGGCGACGAAGAAGGTGTCGCAACCGGCGGCGCGCAACATCTTCGCGGCTTCCAGCGCGCCGCAGCCATAGCCGTCGGCCTTCACCACGCCCGCCACGGCCGCGTTGCCGGAAAGGCGCTGGAAGGTCCGGTAATTGGCCGCAATTGCGCCCAATCGCACGGTCAGCCGCGCGGGTTCGAAATCTGCGTTGCTCATGTGGGCCGGACCATCGCAGACAGCATATGTCCCGGTCAAAGAGCGCCGCGACGCACCGAAAGTCACTCGACCTTTGATTTCATGGGAAAAACACCTTTCGATTAATTTCGATTTTTGCCTCCGCGCCCCGGGCAATTCCAAGATGTTGTGGTTGGGTGGCTGCGGGCACATTTGAATTTCAAATTAGATACCCCTCCCCGGCCTTGCGTTTCA